>CALHZT010000404.1 GCA_938040995.1 uncultured Pirellulaceae bacterium
TTCGGCGGCAAACTGACTTATTTCGCTTTGCGATCAAACGCCGAAAATTTGTGCCTGACCCTCTCGAACCTGAGGGAACGTCAATATCCCTGAACGGTTACGTCGAAACCGAGCCGAAACGTAACCGTTCACGCGGGCAAGGGTCTGGCTCAATTTTTCGGCGGCAAACTGACTTATTTCGCTTTGCGGTCAAACGCCGAAAATTTGTGCCTGCCCCTCTCTAACCTGAGGGAACGTCAATATCCCTGAATGGTTACGTCGAAACCGAGCCGAAACCAACGACGCCAAAATGTCTTTCAGACTGCTGTAGCACAGAGACGCACTCAATTCTGGAATCGCGTCATTTCTTCGTTTTCGCCAAAGTTCCGGCCAAAGTTTCGGCACAAGTCGCTGGAAAATCGCCGCAAACCACTTGGTAGCGGCTTCACCCTCTAATTGGGGTGGTTGAAGAATCTGCGCAACCCTTTACCTTTAAGCGAGCAAGGCAAAATCGGCCACGGGAAGACTCCGGTAGGTAACCGGCACGGCTGATCGTCACGAAGAAAAGGTATGGAAAACGACAACTATGAATAAGCAACTACTGAAATATGTATCGTGCTTCGTCATCCTCCTCGCGCTACCGCTTACCGCGGACGCTGGCTGGGGAGTACTAAGCGGCTTAAGAGGCGGCGGCTCAACTGGCAATTCGGCTCCGGCTGGTCTCGGCTCATCAGGTTCCAGCGTAAGCACCGGCGGCGGTTGGGGATCAAGTGGATCGGCGGCTCCGAGCGGTTCGGGCTGGGGATCGTCGGGAAGCAGCGTCGTCGTCAAATCCTCCGGTTGGGGATCGTCAGGAAGCAGCGCACCGTCGGGTGGTTCAACGGGAAGCGTCGCGCCATCGGGCGGCTCCACTGGAGCTGCTTCGACAGGTAGCATCGTTAGCGGTCCAAACTTGCGAGAGCGAATCGCTGGGCGAATCGAAGCGATCAAGGCAATTCACGCTGGCAAAAAACAAGCCCGAAGAGAGGCTCGAAAAGAAGCCTACGGTTCGTCGGGTTCCTATGGCTCGACCGGATCATCTGTCCAGGTCATTACCATTTCTGGTGGCAGCAGCGGGTCCTACGGCAGTGCGGGATCGTACGGAAGCACCGGTCGCTAGACTCTGCTAGATCGCTGACAGATCCCCTGTCTATTCCTTGAAGTCGATCAATTTGAAATACGAGCCCGCAGAAATGCGGGCTCGTTTTTTTGTAACCGTTCACGCGGGCAAGGGTCTGGCTGGGTGATGTAAAGTTGGCCTTGCTCCGGATTTTACGCTGCTCCAGAACGGCCACGAACTGTTGCAGATATATCGACGCGCATGGCCGCTCCTCCCCGTCGCTTAGGCTCCGACTCTCCTCACGCGACACGTGGTATGCCCTGCTCATTCTTCGCATGACACCACTGCGTCGGAGGAGGGTTGCTTGGGGCGAGCGACCGAGGTCAGGCGAGCGGCTGCGATAAATCTGGCGTTAGCACAAATGCCACTCAGCATTGAATTTACAACACCCCAGGGTCTGGCTCAATTTTTCGGCGGCAAACTGTCTTATTTCGCTTTGCGGACAAACGCCGAAAATTTGTGCCTGACCCTTTCGAACCTGAGGAAGCGTCAATATCCGCGCACGGTTACCGTTTTTTTGGTCGGCTTTGTATCGGCGACTGCTTTGAATCGGCGACTACGACGTGCTAACCGTGTATTTCTCTTCTTCGCGTTCCAGGCAGCGCTGAATCTGCTTGACCGCCTGTTTCAGGCGATTCTCATTTTCCACCAGCGACATTCGCAAGTATCCTTCGCCCGATTCGCCAAAGCCAGAACCCGGGCTCACTGCTACATCACCTTTTTCCAGTAGCATCATTGCAAAGTCCATCGTGGACATACGCGACTTCCAAGGTTCAGGAATCGGAGCCCACAGGAACATGCCAGCTTTCGGCTTGGTAACATTCCAGCCCAGCCGATTAAGACCGTCCGCCAGCGCGTCGCGACGCCCTTCGTAAATTCTCGACTGGTTCTCAATCGCCACATCGCCGCCACGCATCGCCACGATCGCCGCGATCTGAATCGCCTGGAACATGCCATAATCGTAGTAGCCCTTGATCACGCCCAGCGCGTTGATCATCTTCGCGTTGCCGGCACAAAAACCGACTCGCCAGCCGGCCATGTTGTAGCCCTTGCTCATCGTCGTAAACTCGACGCCAACGTCACTGGCACCTTTCGCCGACAGAAAACTCGGCGGTTTGTATCCGTCGAACGCCACATCAGCGTACGCAAAATCGCTAATCACCATGAACCCGTACTTCTTCGCGAGCTTCACGACGCGTTCAAAGAACTCCGGCTCGACCGTGACCGTCGAAGGGTTGTGGGGATAGCAAAGGATGAGAAGCTTCGGTTTCGGAACAAGGTGTTCGCACGTGTATGCGATATTCTCAAGAAACTGATCGTGATCACCGACTTCGAGAGTAATCACGTTGCCAGACGCCAACGCCACCGCGTACATGTGCACGGGGAAGTAAGGCGATGGGACGATGGCAGTATCGCCAGGTCCCATCAGCGCGAGACACATGTGGGAGAATCCCTCTTTCGATCCCAGGCAAGTCATCACCTCGGTTTCCGGATCCAGCCGCACGCCGTATTTCTTGAGATACTTCCCGGCGACTTCGCGACGAAGGTTCACGATACCATTGGATTTGCTGTATCCATGATTCTTCGGATCAACCGAGGCTTCGTTGAGCTTCGCGATGACCTCATCGGTTGGCGGATCGGACGGGTTCCCCATGCCAAGATCGATGACATCGCTACCCGCGCGACGCTTCTGATAAAGCATGTTGTTGATGCGGCCAAAGAGGTATGGCGGCAGCCGCAATACCCGCGACGCGATGTTGATCTCGAACTCGTCGTTCAAGTTCGCATTTTCCTGATTGTCGTTATTCATAGGGCACTTCGATCGGCGTGTTCAGTCTATACAGCAGCATAATCAAGTATCCCACGCTTGCCGAGGCAAGTTCGAGCTTGGCGAATGCATCAGCAAGCGGTTTGCGTTCGATTGCGGCTAAGGCGACAATAGAGCTTGCATTTCGAAACCTGCATTCCGGACCAGAATTCAGCCGCGGCTCTTCAGGTTACTACCATGTCCGACCCCGGTTCCATCTCCCAGTGCATCGCCGATGTAAAAAGCGAAGGTAGCTCCGCAGCGATTGAGAGAATCTGCAACCGGTACTATGAACAACTCGCTTCCATCGCAGGACGCAAATTGCAGGGGGCCGGTCGAGTCGCCGATCGGCATGCGATCGCCAACGAAGCCATTTTTGATTTCTTCAGTCGGACACAGAAGGGCGACTTTTCCGACGTCAACAATCGAAGCGACTTGTTGCCGCTGCTCATCCGGCTGACAAAGGATCGAGTCACCGATGAGATTCGCCGGTTGACTGCTCAAAAACGTGGTGGTGGCAAAACTCGCGGCAACTCGATTTTCATGTCGACCACGCGAACAGATAAGGGACATGGGTTCGAGACGTTTGCGGATACGCTGGACAGCCCATCGACGAGGCAAATTGTTCGCGAAGAAGCTTCGCGAATTCTTGATCGGCTGCCGGATCAGACGATGCGGACCATCGTGATTCTTCGTTCGGAAGGTTACAAGAATGAAGAGATCGCCAAAGAGCTGAACATTTCTTTGGCAACTGTGGAACGCAAACGTCGTCGCATTAAAGAACTGTTTCGCGATTTGGACGAGCCAGGGTAATTCGATACAAGCTCGCAGCAAGCGAGCGATTTCGTAAATCGCGTCAGGAACAATCACAACCCGCTGCATCAGTTTTGAAGTTGCACACTTTGACAATTGAAGTCCCTCCTC
>CALHZT010000405.1 GCA_938040995.1 uncultured Pirellulaceae bacterium
AGCACCCGCGAGTTGCTTGTGCTTTCGGCTGAGAACGCAGAAGCGGCGCTCGAGTTGTTTGAGCAGATGCGACAAATGGGTCGTGGGTAGACGCGGCATTGGTTCCGTTTGTGAGCGGCACGGCGCTAGCCGCCGGTGGGCACCGCTGCTGAAACGAGCCGGCCAATTTATGCGATTCAAACTGTGAACCGCTGCTGAAACGAGCCAGCCAATTTCTGCGATTCAAACTGTGAACCGCTACTGAAACGAGCTAGCCAATTTCTGCGATTCAAACTGTGAACCCACCGGCGGCTAGCGCCGAAACCGCTCACGGCATGCAGTTTTGCGCCGTGTCGTTGGACATGGACGACGCTAAGCCGGCATGCGCAGCTTGTCACCGGTGGATTCAAGCTTCACCCGCTCGACCTTCCGCTTGTTGGCAGCGATCACGGTGATTCGAATTTCATCATTGGCGACTTCGAAAGATTCACCCGTGCGTGGAATACGCCCAAGATGATTCATTACATAGCCCGCGATCGTGTCAAAATCCTCCGGCTCCGGCAGCTCAAGCCCCAATGATTCGTTGATGTCCGCCAGGTGCGTTCGACCCTGAATGATCGCGGTGTGCTCGTCCATTCGCATGATCTCTTCGATCTGCTCCTTGTCCGTTTCGTCAACAATCTCGCCGACAATCTCTTCGAGGACGTCTTCAATCGTGACGATACCGGCGATCCGTTTAAACTCGTCTTTGACGATCGCTAGATGCTCCCGCTTGCTGCGAAAGTCCTGGAGCAAATCGTCCAGCTTTCGGGTCGGCGATACATACCATGGCTTGCGGAGTAACTCGCCAAGCGGCTTGGCTGGCGAACCAGTATTCGTCGCTTTCGCATCAGCCAACTCGGCGAGCAGGTCTTTCACGAAAAGGATGCCGATGATCTCATCCTGCGACTCGCCATGCACCGGGATCCGTGTCCTACCGCAACTGACGACTTGCTTGAGAATCTCGGGCCATTCCGTATCGATGGGAATCATGTCCATCTTGGAACGCTCGGTCATAATGTCGGCCACGTCCGCATCGCCGAGTTCGATCACGCCCTCGATCATTTCGCGGGCATCGTCCTGCAGATGGCCGTCATGCATGGCTTCGGTCACGATCGTCAGCACTTCCTCTTCGAAGGCTTCTTCCTCCGTTTGCTCATCCGGTTCGTCCACCATGCGTCGAAACGCTTTCTCAAGGACCACGGCGCCAATCGAAAATGGCAACACCGCGTAGCTCGCGAATCGAAACAGACGCCAACAATGGTAAATGACGACTTCGCCCCACTCGCTGACTGCATTCGGCAACCAGACGGTGGTCGCGACCAACGCCGCGAGAAGTCCTCCAAGCCAACCGAGCGCAGCCCAGCGACTGGTGAACGCTTCGGTGCCGCTTGATGCGTACCAGCCGGCAGCGGCGATGGCGAGCAACATGATGCTCAGGCTTCGGAGTGTTTCGAGCCCGAGCGTAACGTCATCGTGGTCGTCATGAATGGCGTCGAAGAGAGCCCGTTGGTCGCGTTTGATGCAGAATTCTTTGAGGTCATGCCACGCGACTTCGTAGATGACTTTGGCTCCGATCGAAGCCAACACCAATAGCAGGCTTGCGAGCGCACCCAGCCAGAAGAATCCGACAGCGCTCATAACGCACCACCGCCATTGCTGACGTTTGCGTGACCAGCGGGCACTTGCTTGCCCAACAGATTCAGGTAGTGCGATTCCTTTTCGCGCATCTCTTGTCGTTCGCTATCGGTCGAATCATCGTACCCTGACAGGTGCAGGGCGCCGTGCACAATGTACAACAACAGCTCGTCCTTTGGCGACCAGTCGTATTTTTTGGCTGATTCTATCGCATATTCGGCGGAGACCATGATATCGCCGTGCAGCACATTCCCGGATTCGTCATCAGGCATACCAAAACCGTCTTCGTCGTCGGTCATGACGAACGTGATAACGTCAGTTGCATAGTCGTGATTCAGGAATCGTCGATTGGTTTCGTGGATTTTGGCGTTGCCCACGATTGCGATCCCAATTTCGGCTTGATCAATGGACTCGCCATTCAGCACCGTGGTCACAGCCGCCGAGATGAGATCGTTGTCGATCTCGAGAAAGGATTGGCGGTTGGAGATTTCGATGCGCATTCGGAGTGTCGAGTGTCGAGTGTCGAGTTGCGAGTTGCGAAGGAGCCAAGCGGGCGAGCCCATTTTTCCCTGGCGTTTGCCGGCGGGTGCGCTGTTCGGCATGCACAGCATGCCCTACGCGGGCGGCTCACCGTTTGCGAGACCTAGGCCGTCGCCTGGTCCGGGTATTTTACACGACCATGGAACATCGCTGAAAGCGACTTTGTGAGGCTGTCCTGAACCGTTCGCAATTCCTGGAGCGTTAATCCGCACTCATCGAACTGACCGTCAAGAAGCTTCTTCATCGCGATATCATCCACCATCGACTCGATCCGCGCCGGAGCCGGCTCGGTCAACGTTCGCGACGCACTCTCGACGGAATCGGCCAGCATAAGCACGGCGGCTTCACGCGTTTGCGGTTTGGGGCCAGGGTAGCGATACGATCCCTCATCGACATCACCGGAATCCGGATTCTCGGCAGACTGCTCGTTGGCTCGACGGTAAAAATACTCGACGAGCGTGGTGCCGTGATGCTGAAGGATCAAGTCGATAATCGCCTGCGGCAACTTGTAACGTCGCGGCAAATCCGTTCGGCGGGCAAGGTCGGCTCCGTCCTTCACGTGAGCAATGATGATCAGCGTACTCATCGCCGGCATCAACAACTCGTGGCGATTCCCGTCCGCCGCCTGATTCTCGATAAAGTATTGCGGCTTGAGCATCTTGCCGATGTCGTGAAAATACGCACCGACACGGAGCAGTAGTCCGTTGGCTCCGATGCTGTCGGCGGCGGCTTCGGCGATCGACGCGACGCTGATCGAATGGTTGTAGGTTCCTGGTGCGCGGCGAACGAGTTCCTGCAGAAGGGGATGCGAAACGTCGGCCAGCTGCAACAGCCGCTGTTCTGTCTGAACATCAAAGATGTTCTCGATGCCCGGCATGATTCCCGTTTGGAGCAGACCGGCAACCAGCGCCATGAATCCACACCATGACGCGGAGACATACAACTGAGTCCCCAAAGGTCGCCCGGTGACAACCCCGACGCCCAGCGTCGTGAGAATCGCGACCAGACCTGCTGCGAATCCGACATTGATCAGCCGGGTCCTGGTGCGAACATGCTTCAGTAGCAGAACGGTTGTCGAAAGCGTCGCGGCCAGCACAACGAACTCGTTCATGCCATGCCCAAACGCGAGAGCGGTGACAAGGCTCAGTGCCGCACACAGCAGCAAAGCAACGTCCTGCTGGTAGATGATCGTCGCCGTCATGGCGAACATGACCATGGGGATCAGTTCCGCCTGGTAGTTATCGCCGGACGCCAGAAAATAAAGCGTGAACGCGGAGAGGATCAGTCCCTGCATCATGCAAAACTTGCGAAAGTCGCGGATCAGGTCCGGTCGACGGCGAATAATATACAAACCGCCAAGGACGTAGAGCGCAATGTACATACCGAATGAGGACGAGCCTCGCGCGACTCGGGCCAACCAGGTCGCTGCATTGTTGGCAGCGATGTTTTCCCGGCGGAGCAGATCAAATTCGTTGCTGCCGATGGGCTTGTCGGCGACAGCCAGATGATCGCGACCGGCTTTGTATTCTACGTATCTGGTTTCAACAGCGGCTGCGGCGGCTTCTGCCACGGACGCCGTAGATTCCTTGTCAAATGTCAGAGTCGGTGTTAGCTGCCGCGCAAGCCAGATATGGATCGCCTTGGCGAGATCGATATCCAGCCCATCAATCGACTCAAGCTTTTCCAGCAGTTCCTCTTTGGATTCGCTGAGCAACACCTGAGTCACCGGCACGTTTGGGATCGTCGCGGACTCGTCCCCCTCCAGCTTGACCGTGATCTTGTCCTGATCGCCTTGCTCGATTTCGTGACTGAGCGATTCCAGGAGTCCGTTTCGTTTGAGCTCAACAAAGTCGTCCAGTGCAATCTTGAGCGGCGACGCCTTGAAGTCGGTTTCGGCGAAGTACTCCACGAGCTTGTTGTACAAGTCGGACTTTTGTGACGTCAGGTCCTGCGGCGCTCCTTCAGCGTTGGGGGCAAGCGCGACGAAGAATTCACCCAGCACATCCGATTTGGCGAGGTCGTCAATGGATTCCGCGGCCGTGATTTGACCAATCTTGTTGCCAAGTGCAAACACAAGCTGCTTCAGTGCGTCGCCTTCGTTCGTGTAAACACACTCGATCGTTCGGCGGGCTTTGTTCCGGGCCTTTTCTGTTTCAGCAGCGTCCGCCACTGAAAAGTCGGCTCTCGCCACCATGTCGCGTTTGGGGACTTGCCGCGTTCGATAACGTAGCGGCTCGTTCCAGCCTCGCGTCATGGCCCACAGGGTAAGCGCGACGATGAGACACAGTCCAATGCGCGAAAGCACGTCAGGACGTCTGATGGTTGCGAAGAACTTCTCCGTTTCACCGGGTGGAAGTTGCATCCTCGCGACACGGTCCTGGCGTGTGCGGACCTGGTTGCCAGCGTTGTTCATGATTGATCGTCGAACCGGATTGTTGAAAATGGCGCCGGTTGTTGACGTTCTCTTTCGTGCGATTCGTGATGGCGGTTTATGCTGCCGGGACAGAATAGCTGTCCACCGCCCGGATTGTCAGCTGAAATGTAGCTTGGGAGGCAACAATGGGGTCAATCCCACTCCAATTCCATGGTGCATTTTTGCGAATTCTACGCAATAGAACGGCCAGGATAGGCTGAAGTGGCGGGTAAGGCAGGTTGGCCGGAATGCCGTAATAGATAGCAAATGCAGGACATTATGGCGGAGGACTATTTTTTACCACGAAGTGGTGACAAATCCACTGCCGGTGGCCTATAGCCGTCTTCCCCGCGAACGCGGGGACCCACTCGAAGCGTGTTGTTAACGCTCAATGTCTTTCCCTGCATCAAAAAGCCAACCCGATTCAATGGATTCCCGCCTGCGCGGGAAAGACGGAGGAAGATCAGGCAGTAACTCGAACGAAACGTCAATATCCGTGAACGGTTACGAAAATTTCGAGTCGAGTTACGCTGATGCGCTACCGTCGCTTCTTACGCGTCTCGTCATAAGCCGAAACAATGTCCTGCACCAATCGGTGTCGCACAATATCTTTCGCCTTTAGCCGAACAACGCCGACGCCCTTGATATCCTGCAACCGCTGCAGTGCATCACTCAAGCCACTTCGCGTGTGCGGCGGCAAGTCGTTTTGAGTCATATCACCAGCGACTACCATTTTTGAGTGTTCGCCCATTCGGGTCAGGAACATCTTCATCTGGGAGACCGTCGTATTCTGAGCTTCGTCCAGAATAACGAACGCTTCATTGAACGTACGGCCGCGCATGTAAGCCAGCGGAATGACTTCGATCGTATCGCGCTCCATCAACTGCTTGATTTGATCGTAGTCCATCATTTCGTACAAAGCGTCGAGCAACGGACGCAAGTAAGGATTGATCTTTGCCTGCAAATCGCCTGGCAGAAAACCAAGATTCTCACCGGCCTCGACGGCTGGTCGAACAAGCACGATTTTGCGAATCTGCTTTTGCTTGTACGCTTCGACGGCGGTTGCAACAGCGAGGTATGTCTTACCAGTACCGGCGGGACCGACAGCAAACGTCAGATCATGTTTGCGGATCGCTTCGATGTATTTCGATTGCCCAGGCGTTCGCGCCTTGACCTTCTTCCCGGCGGCAACAACGCTCACCGATCGCGGAATCTCTACAGCCTCTTCACCGGTGACTTGGCGAAGCACATCAGAAACATCTTCTTCCGCGACAGTTCCGCGACGTTCGACGACGTTCTTGAGTTGCTCAAGAGCTTTGGTGGCCTGAGACACGGCCGGTTGGTCGCCAGCGACATGGATTTTGCCGTTGCGATGAGTGATGGCGACGCTGAGAACATCGCTGATTCTGCGTAGGTGTTTGTCACGTGTGCCGAATAGCGACAATACAGAACCAGGATCAACCAGGGGAATAATGGCTTCGGTCATGCAGTTATACGGTAGTTCGCCTCCATAAAGGTTCATGTGCCCCGTTACCTTAATCATAGTATCGAAATGTGGGCATCCCGATAGACGGAACGCTCGATTGCGCTGCAACCTGTTGTTTTCAAATGACTTACGGCAGATGCTTTTGGTCCGCGCCGTCCTGTCCGCCAGTTAGGAAACATCGCCCAATCAGGGGGTGTCTTCGCTGCCGTCCTGCAACGGCTGTCCAGCCTCTGCTTTTGTGGTGAAGTCGCGAAATCAGGACACCGACCGGCATCGCATGTTCGTTGGCTGCGCAGAAGAATCTTGCGAAAAGAGATGTCCTCATTCTCTGGTGATTGCTCATTAACTGGGGCCGAGCAAAAGCCTGCTCGAGCGCCCACCACAAAATAACTGCTTCACGAAAGAAATCACCATGAGCTCACCACTGACAAGTCCGAGAAGTCGTTGCGTCACGATCCTGTTCGTGGCGATCATCACATCAACATGCTGGTCACAAGCAGGCGATTTTGATGGTGATGGCAACTGGGACTGCAGGGATATCGACGGTCTGGTGGTCGAAATTTTGAGCGGTTCGAACGATCCGGCGTTCGATCTCACTGGCGATGGCCTCGTCGATTCCAGTGATGGGACCCAGTGGTTAGCACTCGCTGGTGCCCAGAACCAGCAATCTGGTCAGCCGTATCTGCCTGGGGATGGAAATCTGGACGGTAGAGTTGATGTTAGTGATTTCATGATTTGGAATGGGAGCAAATTTACTGTCACTGCCGCGTGGTGCAGCGGTGATTTTAATTTTGATGGCTACGTTGATGTTAGTGATTTCAATTCGTGGAACAGCAACAAGTTTCAGTCGAGTGGGCCACTCATCGATGACGACAGCGGACCATTGCCGCTGGATGACGCTGTCGATTTTATTTACGACGCATCGACAGGTGTGATGTCGATTGATACGAACGCATTTGAAATTTGGTGCTTCTCCGTTTTTGGTGTCGGGCCTGAAGAGTTTCTGCTCAACGGCGGTTCCGGGGATGTGAATGCTGAGGATGCGATCTGGATTCAGGACTTTTTCATTGACCATTCGAAGTGGTTTTCACTGGATGTTACGGCCGTTGAAGATGGCGTCATCGCGCTGTACGCATCCGGGCTGACGGCTGAAGATTTTGATTACGTCAGTTTCGGTACACCTGACGGTCTGATGGGACGAGGGGCCGTGACGATCGTGAATGGTTCGGAGGGCCCAGTCGCGGTGCCTGAGCCTGCGGGTACGCTCTGGTTGCTGCCAATACTTGTTGGATTGGTCGCCCGCAAACGTAAGTCGTCATGAAGGAGATTGAAGACCTGAAAACTTCAACACCTAATTGCCGACTTTCCCCTGTGCCGCATCGTCGCTGTTGTCTGCTTTTTGGTCCGGCGCTTGCCAGTTGCGAAGTTTGATGTGCACCTTTGATACGTCATGCATGTAGTTGCCGGTCAGCTTTGTGGCAGCAGCGATTCGCATGTGTTTGCGAGCAAGGTCTGGTTGCTTTGCGGCTTCGTAGTAGAGTCCGAGGTAGAGATGCGCGTACATCGATGCGGATGGGCGGTTTGATTTCTTTGCGGCGGCCAATACGGATTCGGCAGAGTCGCGACCGGCGTAGAATTCATAGATCTCCCGCATGGGGATGCGCGTGTCGCGATCGGTGTCGATTTTGATCAGAGATTTTCGGGCGGTTTCGATCGCCTTTTCTCCGGCGGCGACATCTTTGCCGTCTTGCTGCATGGCAACACAGATGAAATGCCACGTTGCGTTTTCAGCATCGTTTGGGTTGACGGTCTTGTGCAGTTCGAAGAGTTCCTGGCCGGATTTGAATTGTTGGTCGTAGTAGAGGCTGATTCCCAGTTGCCAAAGCTGCGGAGAGATGCCGGGGTTTCGTTTTTCTGCGGCGCGGAATGACTCGATGGATTCGTTGATCTTGCCGGCTTGAAATTGTTGCATGCCTGACGCGATCGAGTCGCTTTGTGCGGAAGCGGATGGAAGCGACAAAAGTAGGCTGGCGAACGCGAGCCAAATCGCGGCTCGGACGGAGCCTCGCCCTCCCGTTGCCGCGAAGCGAATTGTGTTGCGTGGATTCTGAGACAAAGGAATCTCGCTTTCTGGCGGAATCAAAGTAAGTCGGAAATCCAGAACAGGTAGCCAACCGGTGCCGCCCAGAGTACGGAATCCATGACGTCGAGGAATCCGCCAAGTCCAGGAAGCAGGCTGGCCGAATCCTTTTCGCCAGCGTCGCGTTTGAACAGCGAAATAGACAAGTCGCCGATGACTCCGGCAATACCGACGGCGATTCCAAAGCCGGCGATCATCAACAACGAGCCATTCGATAACCCGTCCGTCGCGGAATCAGGCAGGAACCAGGGCATCATCCAGCGGACGTACACGATTGCGGCAACGATTGCGGCGAGTAAGCCACCAATGCCGCCTTCGATCGTCTTTTTGGGGCTGAGGACGGGAGCCATTTTGTGTTTCCCGAGAAAGCGGCCGGCGAAATAGGCGCCGGCATCTGCCCACTTGGCGATAAACACAATCGAGACAAATTTCAGTACACCACTGAGATCCGGCGAACTCATTCGCAAGTGGAAAATGAAAAAGTACGGTACGACCACGTAGAAAATCACCATCAGCGAGCGGGCGATACGTTCGCTCGCGCCACATCCGGCTTGAAATTGTCTCATCTCAACGAGCATGATGATCGCCGTCGCCGTCGCAAGTCCGAGCATTGGCCAGCCCCAATTTCCCAAAGGGCAATCGGGTTTCGGGTTGGGCATAAACTTGAACGCGGATCCGACCACCATGGCGGCAATCGTTGCGAACAGAATCGCACCGACGTTCAGTTTCACCGTTGCGGCAGCCGACTGAACCTGAGTCTGCGTTTGCAGCAGCGATGAAAGTTCCCAGACGCAGCTGACGGCAACGATGAGAGCGAGCAGTGTGAACCAGATGCCCGGGCGGTCGAAGTTCAGATGCTCGTCCAGCCACAACAGTCCGATGACTGGCAAAATGAGGGCTGCTGCACCGATCAGCCGCTGACGAAGCACGATTCTGTCCTGCTGGTTTGGAAATTTCGACGAGCGATAGACGAACCATCATGGTACTGGATTTTTAGACTGTTATCATCGTCGGATCAGCCGGTAGCACAGGAGTTTTGAATATGGCCAAGAAAGTCGCCAAAAAGAAAGTTGCAAAGAAGAAGGCTTCCTCGAAGAAAGCGAAGGCCACAAAGAGCAAGAAAGCGACGACAAAGAAAAAGTCGCCCAGGAAGAAAGCCGCGGTGAAAAAGAAAGCCGCCAAAAAGACCGCGAAGAAATCCCCGAAGAAAAAGTCGGCGGCGCAGTCAGGGGCCAAGCCAACCACGGTCAGCCAGTATGTCGCTGCGGTTCCGGCTGAACGACAGGCTGCGTTCAAGAAGCTTCGAAAAACAGTAAAAGCAAACATTCCCGCCGGATTTGAAGAGACCATGAACTACGGCATGATCGGCTATGTCGTGCCACACAAGACTTACCCGGACGGGTACCACTGCGATCCCAGTTTGCCGCTGCCATTCGCCAATATCGCGAATCAGAAGAATTTTATTGCGCTATATCACATGGGCCTGTACTCGGACAAAAAACTTTACGACTGGTTCGTGAAAGAGTACGCGAAGACTTGCAGCCACAAACTTGATATGGGAAAGAGCTGCATTCGATTCAAAAAGATCGACGAGATTCCGTACGAGTTGATTGGCGAGCTGCTAACCAGGGTGAGCGTTTCCGACTGGATCAGGACGTATGAACGCAGCCGTGAATAGTGTGCGAGGCGATTGCTCCTCTTTTCACCCGGTAAGCGTTTAGCCGAGGGCTGACAGTCATGTCGAAATGCCAATACAATGGCTATCTATGAACGAGCCAGAGAATCCCTTTCAAGCATCCGCCGAACTCAAATCTTCTGAATCTCAACATTCCGAGGAAGTCGAGATTCGTAGAGACCCGGATCTTTACGAGATCGGGAAATTCGCCACCAATAGCCTGGTCCTGGGTGTACTGGGGCTCTTTCTCTGCATGCCCTACTTTTTCTCGCCGTTCGCGATCTATAGCGGTAATCGTGCGCTGAAGATGATCGACTCATTGGGCAAAGGCGAAGAGTTCAGACGCCGCGCAAGAAATGGTCGACGATTGGGCATGCTTGCGCTTTCCCTGCTCGCAATCGTATTCGTAGGATTCCTTGGTACGGCGCTCGCTCAACTGTTTCTGATCAGGGCCGGGCAGTGATTGCGAACGAAAGTTGTTAGCGAATAAAGCACTTGTCCGTGCCAACGCAAAAGTCGCAATCTTCGAGTTCGCCACGGGCGTGGGCCATGCATTGGTCGATTCTCGATTGCATGATCTCTGCCATAAGCGGATGAATGCCAAGTGGTGAAGTCACGAGGTGTTTGACGCCAGGATGCTCGGCAGCCGCAGCCGCAGTCAGTTCGGGAATGTCCTTGTTCCAGTGTCGGCCCGGTAGGAGAAAGTACGGATTCACCACGACCAGCCGTGCGCCTTGCTCAACGCACTTTGCAAAAGCCACCGGGATTGAAGGCTCGGCAAGCTCCATGTGCGCGGGTTCGATGATTGAATACGGCGACGTTTTTGCGAAGAGCGCTACGACGTCATGCAGCCTGTCGTTACTTTCGGCTCGCCGCGACCCGTGATCGACGACGATAATTCCGGTTTCGGCGGTGGTGAATTGGCTGGTGATCATGGTTTTGTTTGGTTGCGGGGAGGTTCGGGTTCTGGTTCTTCTGCATTGTCGAGTGTCGAGTGTCGAGTGTCGAGTGTCGAGTGTCGAGTGTCGAGTGTGCGCGGATCGTTTTACACCCAGCCGCTTGCCTGACCTCAGCCGCTCGCCCTAAGCAACCCTCCTCCGACGCAGTGGTGTCATGCGAGGGACGAGCAGGGCATACCACGTGTCGCGTGAGGAGGGTCGGAGCCTAAGCGACGGGGAGGAGCGGCCAGACGCGTCGATGTATTCGAATTGCGCTGCAACAGTTCGTGTCCGTTCTGGAGCAACCTGAAATCCGCTGCGAGGCCCCCTGCCTTGCCCTACGGATGCCTCGAATTGTCCTCTCGA
>CALHZT010000406.1 GCA_938040995.1 uncultured Pirellulaceae bacterium
CCGATTCCCCGTTCTACCGCGCGCTGGCGACCAAGTACGACCTCGAACGGGAGGACGAAGCACTGGAAATCCTCGAGGCGAACCCCGAGATCGCGATGCTTGAGTGGCCCGGTCCTGACGAGGGTGGCCAGCCGTTTATCATGGGCTCTACCCTGCTCCACTATGCCGCCAACGATGGCAAGCTGAAGTTGATGGCGAAGTTGGTCGAGCTCGGTGCCAACGTGAACGCGTCGAATGCGAACTGGTACCGCTCCGTGCTCTCCTGGGCCGCGAACAATGCCCGCCTTGAAGCGATCGCATGGCTATTGAAAAACGGCGCGGACCCAAAGTCGCTCGACGCCCTGCACGCTGCCGCATGGGGCGGTTCGAGTGGCGGTGAGGACGAATCGCAAGACTATCCGGCCGCCATCGAGATGCTCGTCGCCGCCGGTGCTGACTTGAATCCGAACCTCGGTGATGAGTACAAATCGACTCCGCTCTCAGTCGCGATCGAGAGCGGCAACGCACGATCGAGGTTGACCATTGAACGCCTGGGTGGAACCCAGGGATGATGAATCGCAACTTCAGCCCGCGCGCCGATTGCCTGAAGTGTCCGGGATGCGGATAGCTCCCGATCTGAAACATGGTGACGAGCCTTAATTGCCGTCAACACTCATGTAGTCGATATAGAGATTTCGGTCGATCGGTGGCATGAAGAAATCGTTCGTGAATGCGACAGAGAACTGGTGGTTGCCGGCGGGCAAGTCGACATCGACGCAATAGACTTCGGCAGTGTCAAAAGATGTTGGTGCGATATCAAAATCGGCGACTTGGACGCCATCCACAAGGAATGCAGCATTCGCGAGATCGGGGCCTCCGCGGCTGGCCCAAAGTCGGGCGCAGAATGTGTAGGTGCAGTCTGCGGGCAAGTCGACATTGAAGAAAATTTCGCCGTTGGACCAGAGTAACCAGTTGTCCGCTTGCGCAATACCGACAGTCGCGGTGACTTCGGGGCCTTCCCCTTCGACCTGGACAGAGAAGTCACAGAGATCTTCCTCTTCGTCACATGATGTGCAACGGCAGACGGATTTCTGAGAAAAAGTACCAGCCAGATCGATGCAGAATGTTCGCAGGAGGTTGGGAGCCAATTCGGAGTTTTCGACGCAGACGGAGACGCATACGTAGTCGCGAGTCGTTGGCGGCGTGGCTGCTGGCGGCGCGGCGCCACCGCCTTCGGTCAGTACGTAAGGAGGAGCGTCGCCTAGCGAGTGCTCGACTCGAATGCAGGAGGCAGTGACATTTTCGCAGGCCAACACATTTGAAACGGCATCGACGATTACGTCGGGGACAGGGCCGTCCGTTGGAAGGTCGCATCCCAGAGCCGCAGCTGCATCGGCCCCCGCCCGGCTTGCTGCCTGAACCACCATCTGATTCGATGACAGGAATCCAAGTTCAACGATGCCAAGAATCGCGATGAACAAAACGGGTAGCGCGAGTATCGCCTCGAGCGTCGTTACCCCATTCCGGTTCGTCGCTGAGTGCATGCTGCCCATTCCAGTCGCAATGTTTTTGCCCGCTCTGTCAAAATTGTGTGGCGCCTCTCAAATTGTTCATCGGGTCATCGGCCAGATGGCTTGAACGTGGCGGGTACAGGCCGCGGTTCTTGCCATGAAGTCGACTGGAGTGCTAGCGGCGACATGGTTGGCTGCTGGAAACGCGGTCGCGAGTCGAATTCGCAAGAGAATCGCTTAGCGGCGCTGGAATATTCACGAGGTCGTTCAATTCCACGCCGCAAATGCTAAAAGGGATATCAGCACGTGCGTCAGGCAAATGCACCGAAATTCGCGCCGAAGCTGTTGAGTATTCGCGAGCGAAAATGAAAAGATGACTTTAGGCGAGCGGCGGCTAAAAATTTACCAACTTGCGTTCTTGAGCCGCTACGGCCAAATCTTATCGGTAAATTCTCACTCGCCTTTCGCCTTTCGCCTTTCGCCCTAACGCCTTAGCGCCCAATGCCGTAGTAGTGCGAGAAGTTCTGATAGATCGTCGTATGGCCGGTCGGAAAGCTTCCGCCGTTGCGAATCAGAAACTGCGTGGGACGAGATGTTGAGAGGGGAACCAGATAGGGGCTACTGCTGGGTTGTGATGCGCCCAAGCCACGGAATGATGGCAAGCTCCGTCCGGAACTGCGACTTGAGGATCGCGCGCCGGGAGCCGGTATCGAGGAAATTCCTACCAGACCAGGAGCCGAACCGCCGGCTCGAGGTCGCGAACGACCTGACGAAGCGTTGACACTCGCGGCGCCTGAAACGGAACGACCTCGCGTGCCAGAACCGCCGCCTCTTGATGCAGACCCACCGCCGCCGCCAGCAGGTGCAGCGCGGACCGCGGCGGCTCGTTGAGCTGCCGCTCTCGATGCCGAACCACCTCCACCCGATGAACCGCTTTGTGCGACGACTTCTGAAGCACCAAACAGCAGGACGACAAATCCAACGGCGACAAAGCTCTGGAGTTGGCTACGGGGGGAAGTTTGTCTAGTCACCGGGATTCCTTCGGCCTTATTTCAGCCGGTTAGAGAGCGTTTTAATTTGATTATAATTCAAATGGTGTCGCTGCACAGTAAAGAGTCTCACAAAGCGCGACGCAGTTCCGTCGGTTGGACCCACTTAATGTTGCCCTTTTGCTGAATTACTGTGCCACTTACTGCCAGTTGAATTCCGTCAAATCGCGACTTGTAAATTTCCGGGTACAGTCGGTGGGCATCTTCAACGACGAGGATGTCGATTCCGTTGTTGATGGCAAGCCCGAGCTCCTGTGGAGAACCAAGTGGTTTGACGCCATGATCGCAAGCCGCACATCCGCTGGCGCCCGTTGCGCTAATCAGCTTTGCGATCTGTTTGTTCGTTGGCTGGACGCGATGCTCCATCAACTTGATTGGCCCGGCATTGCTGTATTTGTCCGGGTTGGCAAGGAACATGTCGCGTTGCTTTTCGCCCGGGAACAGATAACGCATTCCTTTGTGCATGACGGTGAAACGCGTATCGCCGGGCACTTCCTGATTCATTTCGACTTTGCAAACGCTGCACATGCCATTCATGGCGAGATCGACCGCGTCATACTTCTGAAGGTCGTCGCGGAATTTGGCTTTGATGTCAGCGCTTGGGAACAGAAACAGTCGATTTTTGTAAATGGTCGCATGCTGCACGCTACCCGGAGCACGCTTGTTCATGTTTGCGTAGCAAACGGTGCAGTCGCCACCGAGAGCCGGTACGTACTTCGCGGGATTCGCCAGGAACATCTGCTTTATATCTTCGCCCGGGAAAAGATACGTCTTGCCGTCGTAACTTGCAGTGATGTTCGCGTCGCCCTTGACCCATTCTTTCTTCTCGATGATGCAAACGGGGCAGTATCCGTCGAGGCCCGGTTTGGCCATCATGCCATCGCGTGTCGCGGATCCGGACGGCTTGGTGGCCGAGCCAGTAGATGGCCGCGTTGCCGAACCGGTGGACGGCCTGGTTGCCGAGCCAGACTGGGATGGCTGGCGGGCGCCGCTTTGGGCCTGCACGAGGCAGGTGCCGGTCAGTACAAGGACTGCAGCGAAAAATCTGGCGAAGGGGGGAACGAAGGACCTGACCGCGATTGACATTCTCATCTCCTAAAATTGCTTCCTTATTTACACGTGTCGCGGGCGAACCCCGTCGTTTTAAGTGACGCTACGCGGCGTTCGAACTTACGTAGAAAAGCGCACTGTGAAATGAATCACATTGAGAGCCGCTTGTAGGGCTGACCCTTTTGTCCGTGATGGCTCATGCTTGCTTCGGTTGTTTCGCATTTGAGGATTCTAGAGCGCATTCAACTTGGGTGTCGCGTCATTTCGTCTCTCTCGCCCGGGATTCACGCCGCCCGAGACGCTAAACGTCCGTCGGACACCGACTAGCTAGCGGCTATTTCGTTCTCACATAGCGATTCAGCAAGAACCGTGTGGCAAGAGGCAGGACAGCGATTAGCCCAAACGCAATCAGCATCTGGGTAAGTTGCTGGGGGCTGAAAACCGCCTTGATGCCATGTTCGGACAACGTCGCGAGATTTGGAACCTTCGATCCGGCATAGATGAATACCGCTGTGCCGGGCAGCATGCCAATCTGACTCACCCACCAAAACGTCGTTGCGCGAATCGGCGTAAGTCCCATGACGCCATTGATGACGAAGTATGGAATGACGGGAAGCAATCGCAGGGTGAACAGATAGAACGGTCCGTCCTTCTCCAGCGACTTATTAAAAGTCGCCAATCGATCGCCGAACCGTCTTAGATACGCATCACGAAAGAGGTAGCGTCCAAGCAGGAATGCAACCATCGCGCCGGCAGTGGACGCAAAGCTAACGAGTACAAACGCCCGAAGGAAACCAAAGTACCAACCGTAAGAGAGTGAAAGTACAACAGGTCCTGGCAGTGACAGTCCTGCCACGAGCACATACAGCAGAAACGCGGCGCCGTAGATCAGGACCGGATGCCTCGATTGCATGTCGCGCCACAATGCTTCCTTGCTGGCGAGATTTTCAAGGGTCAGCGTATCGCCAAATTGCCAGTAAAGGAATGAAATGAGGGCAGCGATGGCGACAATGACCACCACCCGCATGAGACTGGATTCAGGCGGCGTTCCTTCGGCGGGCGTTCCTTGGGCAGAAATTCCCCGTGATGAGGGCCGTGTGTCTGGCGCTGGATTCTTGCGGTTCTCCATGGAGAGCCCAGTCTACCAGCACTGCACCCTGTTGATCGAACCCAATCCACAACGAACAAAATCTCGCACCATTGGGAGGCTGAATCGAACCCAACCACCCATGTGTCAGGAAGAGAATCAGAGAGTAAGGTTGTCAGTGCGTCCTGCTACTTTGGTTCCCGCGTCAGATATCCGACGATCTTCTGACGTTCGACACTGCCGATTTTGGTTTCCACAAGGGCACCGTTCTTGATCACCATGAGAGTCGGCAGGCTCGAGATATTCAACTTCTTGGCGAGTGTCGCATGCTTGTCGACGTCGATCTTGACGATTGCGGCACCGTTCTGAGTCGCGTACGGATCAAGCTCTTTGAGAAGTTTCGCCTGCTTCTTGCATGGTCCGCACCAGCTGGCGTGAAAGTCGATAACGACAGGGCCTCTTGTTCGCGCGACGATCTCGGCGAGATTGTCCGTCGGACCGAGTTCGATGATGGAACTTCGCGGTGCGGCCAAATGAGAGATCGGCGACACCCTGCCGGCGACTGGCCCAGTCATTGGTTGGGTTGGTTTGGCGGCTGGTCTGGGAGCGATTGAACTTGGTGTCAGGTTGAGAGCTGGCTTTTCATGACCAGCTTGAGTGACCAGCGACTTGCCCCAATCGACGACTGAACGAAGCGGGCTCGTACCCTGTTTCGCGCCCGGCGTTGGTTGCACAGGAGCCTGTGTCTGAGCAATACTTTCGCTCGCCATCAGGTGTTGGCTCGCCAGGAGAATGATGGCGGTCAGAATGGTGATTGGCCTATTCGCATTTTTTTCGTTTGGCAGTTTCATTGCAATTCCTTTTGCGTTCATGCTTACGGTGAATGCCGCCCAATGTTCTGGAGCAGTACGCGAATAGACGCGCTGATTCGATCAACCTTACTTGCTGGACTTAAAGAGTTGCAAAAGATGCAAAGTCGCGATAGCCGAACAATCAATCGGTGATAAAGATCACCCTTCACCTAGATCGTCCTGACGTGCAAGCACGCTTGAGATTGTACTGACACAATACGGGACAATCACCGTAAGAATGCAACTCACCATGCAATTCAGGTTGAATTTGCCTGCAAGCACGCAACGCCCATGATTGATGGCAACGAGGATCGAACCAACGACGATCGCGAAGAACACGGATCTCCTGACCACAGACCACTGAGTGGCAAGTTTAAGGTATTCTTGAATTGACATCGTGATAGCTCATTGAAAAGTGGCTGGCACGGGATATTTTCCCGATCTCGATGAGTGCTCGCCATGCCAGCATTGGCGGTACGGGGGTGACGTCGGTGGCTGTCCCGCCATTACAGAAATTCACGAGGTATTTGGAGAGAAGTCGATATTACCTTGGGCAGGGCTTTTTTGCCGATTTGTGGCAGCGAAATCCGCCCCCCGAAGGTGTTTGGGACCGGGCTCTTCGCAACAAATTCACCTTTGACTGTCGCTCTCCGGGTTGTGGCTATGTGCTATGGGTTGTGGCGATGTGCTATTATTGTCAGATATAGCGAATCAATTTCATGCACTTATAGCTCGGACCTGTGAAGTGAATGATGGCTGATGATCCATCGACCAATGCTGCCCTGGATCCCTCCACCTGGGTAGAAGAATATGGTGACTATCTTTTTCGCTACGCCTATTCGCGATTACGCGATTCCAACTCTGCGGAAGAGGTAGTTCAGGAAACCTTTCTGGCTGGTGTCCGCTATCTCGAGCAGTTCTCCGGTCGTGGAACAGAGCAGGCGTGGTTGCTTGGCATCCTGAAACGCAAAATCATTGACTTCGTTCGAAAACGAACCCGGCACGCTGGTGTTGGACTCGAGGATGAAACCGATCCGAGCGCTCTTCTCTTTGACGCTCAAGGAAACTGGAAAACGGGAGGCATCGGTTGGTCACCGTCTCCGGATCAGCCGATTCAGATGGAAGAGCTGTGGAGCATTGTTCGCGAATGCCTAAAATCTTTGCCGTCCGGCCAGGCGGATGTTTTTACGCTGAGCGTGATGGAAGAGATGGACTCGGACCAGATTTGCAGCGAGCTGGAAATTAGCCCGCAGAACTTCTGGGTTCGAATGCACCGCGCGAGACTTGGGTTGGCCAAATGTGTTGGTTCCAAGTGGCATCACGAACGAGGTGAGCAGCCGTTAAAGGCGGGGGGAAAGAATGTCTGACGATAAAAACATTTCGCGACTGATTTCAGAGTCCCTGCATCACAAGCTCGACGCACCGGAAGCTCAGCAAGTCGCCGAACACCTGGCCAAAGATGAAAACTCGCAAGACTATGAGAAGCTCTCCAGGCTGATTCAGGACTCCGTCGGTTACGGCGCGCGACAGGCGGTGTCGCCGTCAGATTCGGGCCCCGCCGAACATGCTGGTTTGTCGAAACAGGCAAAGACGCGAATGCGCAAGTCGGTTGCCGATGCCGCGATCGAAAAACAGAAGCTGTCGACGGCAGGACTGATTCGCTCCGCTGGCTCGGGGGTGGTCGCGCCGGCGACTTCCTCGCCAGATGCCGGCACGCGAGTCGCAGGTGAGCAGCGGAAAGGTGTTTCACGTTTCAAGATCATTCGCAAACTTGGCGAAGGCGGATTGGGTAGCGTCTGGCTCGCGCAGGACGAAAAGCTCAATCGTAAAGTCGCCATCAAGGAGTTGAAGCGTGATTCGCTCGAGTCGGAGGCGGCCTGGCATCGTTTTCAACGCGAAGCCGAAATTACCGGCCGCCTGGAGCATCCCAATATTGTTCCGCTCTACCAGTATGGAGATGACCGGGATAGCGGTGAGCCGTTCTATGTGATGCGGTTTGTCGGAAAACGCACGCTGGCCGACGCGATTGTCGAACATCAGGACCGTGTCGAGGCCGGTCAAGTTGACGGTGCGCTGAGTATTCACCGACTGTTGACAGTGTTTCTCGACGTTTGCCAGGCGATCGCCTACGCGCATTCGCGGGGAGTCGTGCATCGCGATATCAAACCCGAGAACATTGCGCTGGACAATTTTGGGCAGGTCGTCGTGCTTGATTGGGGGCTCGCCAAGTTGATGGAAGACGGAGAGCTGATGCAACAGGCCAGCGTGTCCGGTGGAATGAATGATTCTACGTTCTTGCAGACGCTTGCTGGCGATGCGCTGGGCACTCCACTTTATATGGCACCGGAGCAGGCTCTCGGCGAGCACGACAAGGTCAATCACCAGACGGATGTGTACGGTTTGGGGGCTGTGTTGTTCGCGATGCTAACCGGGCGCGCGCCGCACGAGCAGACGACAACGACAATGACCGGTAAAGGCCTCGACGAACTGCTGGCGGCGATTGCCGAAAGCGAATCTCCGAATATTCATGAGATCAAAGCCGACGTGCCCCAGGAGCTGGCCGCCATCTGTTGCAAGGCGATGTCAAAGAAGATGCACCTGCGTTACAACTCAGTCGAAGAACTCGCTGGCGAGCTTGAACGCTGGATGGCTGGCCAAAGTGAGAAGCAGAGCCGTTACGAGCAGCTTCGCATGGAAGGGCGGGAGTTACGGGCAGATCTTCAGTCGTTTGTGAACGACGCAGAACGAAATGTCCAGTTTATGTCGCATTTGCCGCCCATTCAGGAGATCATCGCCGCCGAATCAGATGAAGAGATGGCGACATGGCGGGAACGCCTGACTACGATTTTTCGCGGGCTGCTGGAAGCGAATCCCGACTATGGCAGCGTGATCTACAATCGTGTAGATGGCGACAGGTTCACCGAGCTGGTTCGAGTCGAAAGGCACAGCAAAGAACGGTCAAGTATTCGTTCGGTGCCTCTCAGCCGCTTGCGCAGCGATGTGACGAACGACTACATTTCTCAATTGTCGATTGAAAAGCCCGAAGAAGTCATCGTGTCGCTGGTGTGTGACCCGACTTGTGACAAGTCGGGTGGTACGGATAGCACCGTAGGGCTTGTCGCCGGGATCCCGATCTACGATGACCGCACCGAAGAGCCGTTCGGAGTCGTGATTATTGGCTGCGATATTGATCGCTTGCTGGTTCGTCAGCTAAGTCGTCAGGGTACCTCAGCGAGCGAAGTCATTGCGGCTTGCGACATTTTCCATGTGATGGCGCGTAGCAGCCAGGGGCGGTTGGAAAAGACCAACAATGAAAAAGTCGCGGATACAGCGCCTCATTTTCTGCCAGCGGTCGAAGTCTTGCAGAACGAAGATGAATATATCGACGAGACCAACTCCGATATCTACGGTGCACGGATCTGGTTTATCCCGCGGAAGCACGGGCTGATGTACCTACTGAAGAAGTAGACTGCTTCGCCTGCAATCGCATCTCGTGAGCCAATGAGTGACGTTGCCTGCTGAATCGTAATCTTGTGAACGGGACGGCGCTATCCGCCGCTGGGTCCAAAACGTGTTTGCACCGATACGTCAGTGAAACTGGTAAACGCTATCGTTGTGGTGAACCCAATCGCGTTCACCGAATCCTACGCGGCGACTCTTAGCTCGTCGAGCTCATCGATAAACAAGTCCAGCAGCGCTGCTGAATCGGCATCGTCAAAACGATACGGATCACACCGTAGAGCGACTGATAGCCGATTGCCGTAGGTAAAGACATCAAACACCGCTCGAGTCAGCGGGCGAAGCGGCGCAATGCCCACAATGTTCTTGAGCAGCAAGTTGCCCACGCGAATCAGACCTTGTTCACGAGGAAAGCGATTGTGGAAACGGCGAGTCGGGTCGCCCAGATTGGTTAATAACGCTGTCCCACAACAGTCGTCGTCTTTAAAGAAGCCCTTCATGTTGATACCCAATCGGGCGAGCAAGCCAAGTTTTCTCAACATGCCTACGGGAAGCAGATACTTGCGCATGTCATGCGTTTCGTCGCGTATGCTCCCCAGAAGTTGATTGCTCTCAATCTCGTTGCCAGAACGAGTCAGGAATGCGTAGCTCAAGCAGTTTGCTGCCGGCATTTCCCGTTGGTGGGCGCCTCGCAGACTCATTGGCATCACAACCCGAATATGCCTGTCACTGCCGGTCGCTCCGTGGCGCTCATTCCATTTTCTGACAACGACAAAAAGATTCTTGAGAACCAGGTCGTTAAACGTTGCGCCCTGTTCACTTGCCACGCATCGAAGAGAACGCAGGTACTCGTGCCCGAAATGTCTGACAATGTATCTCGATTGCCTTGGTCTCCGTTGCTCGGGCGTTTCGCCATGATTCGCTGCCGCCAGTGCTACCGGAGGATTCGTGCCAAGCCGGTATGATTTGGAAATGTCTTTCCTGATTGCTGCCACGCGGCCGAGCAATCCTCGCCCGATGGGTGACACCACCCTGCCTCGTTGAGCCAGTAGCGTATTGTCCAATGGGCGAGGCTCAAATGACGTGCACTTGCTGAGGTCGTTTGCGTAGAACACAAACAGGTCTTCCATGAATTGCATGCCACCAGCGGCATCAAACAATGCGTGATGCCATTCAAACTGTAACTTCGTTTCCGTCTCGCTGGCCTGAACCCACGCTCGAACCGGAGCTTCTTTTCCCCATCGAATCGGCATGGGATTCGCAAATTCAAGGTTGGGCGAATCAGCCGAGACCCAACGGACCGAAGGCTGGATATCCGATTTCAACCACGTTAGTTTCCCGTCGATTCCTTGCCCTAGCCGTGCGTTGGCCATCGGATGCCGGGCAAGTGCCGATCGAAAAGCGACCTCGAAAGCTTCACGCTGCATCTGACCGTCGAAAACAAACTCAGCGCCGCAATTCATCGGGTAAGCATCACGGTCATCGGTGACCATCATCAGCTCAAATGGCGTGAGGCTCAACGGAAAGTGAACTGGTTGTGGAGCTGGGCGCAGCACGGCGGTGTTCTTGTGGGAGATGATGGCTGTGAGGCTTTACTATATTGGCCATTCTTCCTAATACCAAGCCGCAACTTGCCGGAACAAGGAGTAATTGTTGCTCAGCTCCGATTTGCCCTGCAAGGATGAGGCAAATGAGTCGCAAGCCACGCGTCGCACCAATCAGCGACGGGATGGTCGGGACACCAATCGATCCAAGTGCCCGACAGTCAGAGTCAGATACGGGATGGTGTGAATCGCAAGGATGTGGAACAAGAACCGAAATCAACGGTTCAGCCTGCGGGCCAAATTTGACAGCGGTTCGCGGTGGGCGACGCTGGAGCAGCCGTTAAAGATTGAAAGCCGAGGACATCTTGGTCCCCATCGGATAGTCGGTCGGTGTTTTGCCTTTCCTGTTCTTGGCCGTCGGGTCTGCACCGTGCGACAGCAACGATTGAACGATTGAGACCGCTGTATCGGTTTTCCCGGCGGTGGCTGGTGCACCAGAATTGACAACGGCGCGGTGTAGTGCCGTGGACCAGGACTTGCGGTCAGTCGCGTGGATGTCAGCTCCCGCCTCCAGTAGTAGATCAACGGCACCCAGGCTTCGGAATCTTACGGCTCGATGAAGTGGAGTTACACCGTTCTTGTCGGTTTCGTTTACGGACACGCCCGACTCAATGAGAAACTGAATGACCGCCGTTTGCTCATCCGGAGATGGATCATGCGCGGAACAGGCAGCAAGCAAACATCCAGAAAGGTCACTGGCTTCGCAGTTGAGTCGACGCAACTCATCGAGTTGCAATTCAAACGCCAGTTGTTGTACGTCGTTCATCTGCGTCCCGACAACGGAAGGTTTTTACGACACCGCCCTAAACGAAATGAGCGATGCCTGAACTACGAGAGTCGCCTAAACTTCGAGAGATGATACCAAGGCCAGCCCGCGTAACCAAACCAGGGAAGGTGTGCCAAAGGGCCTCAGCGTAAACCATGTTGTCGGACTCGTGCTTTACGATTTGTCTGAGCGAAGGATGTCTGCATCAACAATATCTTTCGGTCGTCCCGTTGCGATTTTGTTTTGAAGTAATTGATCTAGACCAATGATGTCAGCTCGCAAGCCATTGAGGTCAGCGACCAGGCGATTAGGCCATGCATCATCGAAATCAACCCCTGAAATGGAAGTCATTACGTCGATGCGTTGTGGAGGAATTCCGATTTGAAAAACGATACCGGCAGTTGAGAAATCCTCAACGGCGATTTCTGCCATTGGGACTCCGAAAGACGCAAGAGCATTCCAGACGCGTGCCGCATTTTCAGGCGTTGAGCGTACCCAAAAATCAATGTCACCCGTCGAGCGAGGACAACCATGGGCCGCCATCGCGTAAGCTCCGACAACGAGATAGTCAGCTTCCGCGTCGTTCAACGCGACCAACATGTCTTTGAAATTCGGATTTAGCAATGTTCGAGTCCAGAAATGTCCAGGCGTCCAGCGTCAACTGCCAGACCATTCCGATTCGTTCGGCCGGAGTTGCGCTCAAGATCATACCACTATCATCTTGATCTTGAAGGGTGGTCTTGCGAACCACTAAGCGGTTCATTGGTGAGCGATCTGACATTGTGATTGTCCCGAGTCCGGCAACGGAAGGTTCTTACGACACCGCCCTGAACGAAGCGAACGATGCCTGAACTACACGAGATTGTACCAAGGCCAGTCTGCGTTGACAAAGTTGGAAGGTGTGCCGAAGGCCTCAGCGAAAAAACATGTTAGGCGACCGGTCCATCCTCGTACGACCAGAAGTCCGTGAATGCCGCCCGCTGCTGCGCGTCGTAGTCGGTTTCAACGTGCCCCGCGTAAAGAGGATTGCCATAGCATCCGTCATTTGCGTCACGAAGGTACAAGCCGCCGTCAAATACAACAATGGGAGACATTGAGTCATCGTTGAGGATGGAACAGATGCGCCGTCCAATCAGCGAAGTGGCGTCAATGCCGGTGGTTTCTCCGGGCATTGGGAAGGTGTCGATGTCAGCGAGCGTTACGTCAGCGACGAACAGGTCGAGCACGAGACCTGAATCAAGTCGCAGGAAATGCTCGCGAAATTGGGCGGGACCGATACCGGCGAGGATGAACTCGGGTTCGGAGTACGTGGAATGCCCGATTTCGAGTAGGCGCGAACCAATGATGCGATCTTGGGGAAGTTCGGGCATCGTGTGCGGTAGGCCGCCTAACGGAAGGTTTTACGACACCGCTTCTCACCGAAGTCAATAAGCGTCGCAACACCAAGCAGTTTACCAAAAAGAAACCACGTTGCCAAAGAGGCGGTATCCGCGGCGTGGCAAGCCAGCACGCGACAACGGAGCGAACGACGCGGTAAACCAAACGATGCTACAAGGACGAATCCGCGGCCTTGCGTAACATACTCTTGGTGTAAAGAACGAGGGCTTCTCGATTGCAGGTACGAACTGGACCCTAAAAAGGGTCCGTTCAAGGTAATTAACCGATCGTATCCGCTTAGACGGATCGACAATGCAAAATGAGAAGCCCTCAGATGGAAAATACAATATCTTCGAGTGGAATGCGAGTCCTCGACGTGGCATTTGACGTAAGCAGTGAACGGCTGGACGGTGCTTACCAGCTGGGAAACGCCCTGGTATCGGTGACCTGCGAGAACGCAACTGATGCGATACGCGGGTCTTAACCTTTTGGAGCGTCAGA
>CALHZT010000407.1 GCA_938040995.1 uncultured Pirellulaceae bacterium
CCGGACTCGTTGCCTCGTCCACTACGCATATTGCCTTGTCCACTATACATGTTGCCGAGCGGGCATTCGGGTATCTAGTTCATTTGCTCAACGAACCGCTGCAGCTCTTTCCTGAGGCCCGTATCGAGCCCGATCTTCGTGAGCACGTTTGCCAGTTGTTCGATCTTCTCTGGCGATGCATCGCAAACGAGATTCGCAAGAACCGTTGCTTCATCGTCAACCACTAACACAAAAACGCCACGCAGCGCACCATCTTTTCGCAGCAGCGAAACATGAACGGATGTGCCGTCATCATGAACTCTGGCGACTTGTTGCCAGTCACCATCCTCTAGTTGGTTTTTGAATCGACTGGAAAGGCTGGAAAAATCCTGACTATCTTCGTACACACGAACCCGGACTTCACGGATTACGTCTTTGGCCAGCGGCATGACCGTTCGAAGCTCGCTGACCTGCTTCGCGGCAAACATCATGGCTTCGCTTGCGTCGTGATGATTGTCCGAATCGGAAAGAGCCGACGTCACGCCAGCGAGCGCTGCGTCTCCCAGGCCAAACAAGTCGCCAAAGACGCCATTCGTAAGATCGATTTCGACTTTGGCCGTTGGCAGTTCGGCGGCGGCGAAATCAATCCGCCCCGGTATTTTTTCTGACTGCGCGAAAGCGGCTGGTGAAGCTACCAAAGCGATCAGTGCAAACATAAATAATGCGGGAAGGCTCTGCGTCGACCGGATTCTTGTCGTCATCTTTCAACTCCTGTGCGAAAATTGGGACCAATCTTTCCTTATTCGCCTGCGCCCATGCATTATTGGACAGGACATACAAAATCGGGGAATCTCTGGTAAAGTCTTCCCGATCACTACGAGGAATTTACAAATGCGGATCGCGGCGGTTGGCTTCGTCTGCAAGGCGGCATCCACAACCGCCCATCACCGCCCATCACAAAACGCAATTTGCCCGATATCATTAAGACATGGCCAAGAAACAGGAAACCGAAACGGATAGCGTCGAAACGATCCGCGTACTCGTTGTCGACAACGACAAAAGTCACGCCCAGGCGATGGAAGAAACGCTCGCGCGTGTTGGATATCAAACAACCGTTGCGACATCGGGACCAGATGGCATCAAAGCCATCGATGATGGTGTGTTTGATGTCGTGGTGACGGATCTTGTGATGAACGAAGTCGACGGGATGAAAGTGCTCGCGCATGCGAAGGATACGCTGCCGGAATCCCAGGTCATCATGGTGACGGGACACGCCTCGATCCCGAAGGCTGTCGAAGCCATGCAGGAAGGCGCATTCAACTTTCTGGAAAAGCCTCTCAACCTGGATCAGTTGCGAGCCGTCACGGCCAAAGCCGCCGATGCGGTGCGGCTGCTTCGCAAGAATCTCGAACTGCACCAGCGGCTGGATAAAAAATTCGGATTCGAGGGCATCATCTATTCGGGAACGAAGATGGCGGATGTCATTGAGCGAGTCCGTAGAATTGCCCCCACCGACGCGACTGTTCTGATTGGCGGCGATACGGGAACGGGTAAAGAGTTGATCGCTCAGGCGATTCATCAAAACAGCCCCCGAAAGAAAAAACCGTTTGTCGCGCTCAACTGTGCCGCGCTCAGCGAGCATCTTCTGGAAAGCGAACTGTTCGGGCACAAGAAGGGCGCGTTTACAGATGCGGCGTCGGATCGAGTCGGCAGGTTTGAGTATGCGAGCGGTGGGACATTGTTTCTGGACGAAGTCGGTGATATGCCCATGCCGACTCAGATCAAGCTGCTCCGCGTTCTCGAGAACGGCGAGATCACGCGCATCGGGGAGAACAAACCAATTTCCGTGAACGTACGAATTCTCTCCGCAACGAATCGCCACCTCGAGGAACTCGTCGAATCGGGAGCCTTTCGTAGTGACCTGTACCATCGACTGAAAGTCGTCACGATTCAGTTGCCGTCACTGAGCGAACGTCGCGACGACATCATTACGCTCGTCGATCATTTTCGGAAGATTCACACGAAGAAGCACGGCAAGAATGTGAAGGGCATTTCGGCGGAGGTCAGTCGATTGTTGTTTGGTTTTGAGTGGCCGGGCAATGTGCGGCAGCTGCGAAATATTGTCGAGAGCATGGTTGTGGTGGACGCCGACGGAATGCTGGACGTTGATGACTTGCCGCCAGAACTTGAAGAGTTAACGGACTCGGCGGGAACGGTCGATGATTCGACGCCAGCCGAAGGCCCTTCACATCTGGTGGGCAAGTCGTTGGATGAGATTGAACGCTGGGCGATCGAGCAGACGCTAAAGCTCACCGGCGGCAATCGGGAAGAGACGGCGAGGACTTTGGGGATTGGTGCCAGAACGCTGTATCGCAAATTGAAAGAGTACGAGTTGTAGGTCGCCGGCGAACCGGGTGAGCGTCAGGAAGATCCGGCGAGCCGGCTGCGTTAGCTGCCGGGTAAGAGTCGGAAAGAAGGTTCGTTGCCTTCGTGCAGATTGCCGTCCCAACGTGGCTCGCAGCTGCAAGAGTTCGTGAGCAGTTCGCACCCGGCAGCTAACGCAGCCGGCTCGCCCGTAACCGGGAAGTTTTGTGGCATAGCCCGTACTCCAACTCGCTGGACCGATCGGCTAAAATGTCGCACTGGTGGAGGTCTTCAACGATCTCTGCAATATGGTCGCCGACTCTGAAAACACCAAAGCCCGACACCGGCGGCTTTGCCGCCAAACCGGAAGGAACCGATGCCGGATATTCAGCAATTACCAACGTCCGTAATCAACAAAATCGCGGCGGGCGAAGTCATCGAGCGGCCCGCCAGTGTTGTCAAAGAACTGGTAGAGAATTCCGTTGATGCCGGCGCGAAACGTATCGACGTCACGATCGGGAAGGGCGGTTCGGAGCTGATTCAGATCTCGGATGACGGTTGTGGCATCGCCCCGGAGCAGTTGATGCTCGCCGTCGCCAGTCATGCGACTAGTAAATTGAAAGATGCCGACGATCTCTTTCGAGTCGGCACGTTGGGATTTCGCGGTGAAGCCCTGGCATCCATCGCCGAAGTCAGTCAGTTTTGCATTCGTTCGCGGACGAGTGGCGAGACGGCGGGTGCGGAACTTCAAATCAATGGCGGGAAGGCCAGCGAAGTCGAACCTTGTGGATGTCCCGTCGGCACCAGCATCTCGGTTCGCAACCTGTTTTTTAACACGCCGGTGCGGCAGAAATTTATGCGCACCGTCCAGACCGAGATGGGGCACATCACCGAAGCGCTCACGCGGATTGCGTTGCCGCATCAGGATGTTCATTTCACGCTGACGCACAATGGCCGGTTGGTTCATGATCTTCCGCCGGTGGACGATTGGCGAGATCGAATCGCAGAGTTGTACGGTCGCGACCTCGGTGGTGACTTGATGAAGGTGTCTTCGTCCGAAGGCGATATTCACATGTCAGGTTATGTGGCGGATCCCAGCCAGAGTCGCGGGAACAACCGGATGCAGTACATTTTTCTGAACGGGCGACATATCAAGGATCGTGCACTGACGCATGCACTTGGTGAAGCGTACCGCGGCCTGTTGATGACTGGACGTTACGCGATTGCGTTCCTGAATATCGACCTACCAGCAGATCTCGTCGATGTAAACGTGCATCCCACGAAACTCGAAGTTCGTTTTCAGGATAGTGGCAAACTCTACAAGCAATTACTGAACATGATCCGCTCGCGATTTTTGGCTTCGGATCTGACCGCCAAAGCCCGACTGGACGATGCCCCCAGCCTCGGGCCGGGTGCGCCTTCGTTTGGCGGCGGTCGCTCGCAAGGTGCAGCGGCGGCGGGCCCGTACTCTGAACCGGTCTCGGCAGCCTCGTCAGCAGCCAGCGGCGTTTCCGCCAGGGATTCGATTAACAACTGGGCGAGCAGCGGCGCAACGGCTCCGTTTCAGAAGTTCCCGGATGGGAATTCGTTTTCTACGCCATCGGTCCCGGCGACTGGTGCCGTGTCCAGTGAACAGCAAAGCAGTCTGGATTTGCAGTTCCCGAATGCGAGCTCATCACCGACAGAAGCGATGCACCAGCTTCGAAACGCCGAAATGACGACTCGGCAGAATGAAACCAGCTATTCGGCTCAGGGAACACCGGCGATGCAGGTTTACAACCGGTACCTGATTACCGAAACAGAAGAAGGCGTTGTGGTCATCGATCAGCATGCGTTGCATGAGCGGATTCTCTACGAAGAAATTCGCGAAAAGGTGCTTTCGGATTCGGTCGAAATGCAACGATTGTTGGTGCCTGAGCCGGTTCAGCTGACGGCTGGCGAAGCGGCTGCGGTCATGGAGAATCGTGAGACGCTGGCGAAGCTTGGTGTCGAAGTCGACGAGTTTGGGAACGATACGATCTTGATAGCGGCTTATCCGGCCATGTTGGCGAACCTGAATCCGGGTGAAGTTTTAAGGACGATCGCCGAGAAACTGATGACTCCGGAAAAGCAGCTGGAGCGACGCGATCTGCTGGATGAATTGTTGCACATGATTTCGTGCAAGGCAGCGATCAAGGCGGGTGATCGGCTGACAAGTGAGGAGATCGGAGCTTTGATTGAGCGTCGGCATCTGGTGCAAGATGCTCATCATTGTCCACATGGCCGGCCGACGACGTTGGTGTTCAGTCGCGATGAGTTGGATAAACGGTTCAAGCGGATTTAGGAGGAAGAGTTGGCAGTCGTCAGTAGGCAGTCGCCAGTCATCAGTGCTGATATAGGCCCGCTGCCAACTGCCGACTGTCAACTGCCAACTCTTTACACCGCATCGACCATTCTTTTCACAGCGGCTAAAATGTTGTTTTGCATCGCGGCGAGTTTGGCAGGGCGCGTCGCCACCTCCTTTAGTCCCAGAAAATCATGATCTGCGTAAGTATCGGCTGTGGCAGCCACCAAAGGATGATCAACGAACACCAGCGGATGGTGGAGCAAGGCGCCAAGCTTGTTGAATTACGACTGGACTACATCCGTCGCGCGGTCAATCTCAGCCGCATTATCGATGAGCGTCCCAGCCCGGTCGTGATTACGATTCGTCGGCAGCAGGATGGTGGCAAGTGGGCGCACACCGAAGAGCAGCGGCTGATGCTGCTACGAAGTGCGATCGCCGAACAAGTCGAGTATATCGATCTCGAAGAAGACATCGCGGAGCAGATCCCGAGGTTTGGTGATACGAAGCGGATTATCAGCTTCCACGATTTTGTGAAAACGCCTGACGATCTTGAAGATATTCACGAACGCATGTGCAAGCAGGATCCGGACATCGTCAAGATTGCGACGATGGCAAACAATCCCAAAGACTGCATGCGGATGATGGACGTGCTCAAGAACTCCAGGGTTCCCATGATCGCGATTTGCATGGGCGACATGGGGACTCCGACCCGCGTCCTGTGTGGCAAGTATGACGCACCCTTTACGTTTGCGGCGTTTAGCAGCGAACGCACGATGGCTCCGGGACAAATCTACTTCCGACAAATGGTGGATACCTACAACTTTGAAAATCTCAACCGCGAAACGGATGTCTACGGCGTGATCGCGGACCCGGTCGGACACAGCATGAGCCCAACGGTGCATAACGCCTCGTTCGCCGAGAAAGGCATGAACAAGGTCTACCTGCCGTTTCGTGTTCCTTCGGAGCATCTCGACCAGTTCATCGCCGACTGCCCCAAGCTCGACATCAAAGGGCTGAGTGTGACGATCCCGCACAAAGAAGCCGTGATGAAACACTGTACGAAGATTGACGGGGCCAGTCGCGGGATTGGTGCGGTCAACACCGTCATCTTTCAGGGCGACGAAATCCTTGGATACAACACCGACTACAAGGCCGCGATGGCTTGTCTGGACAAGCGACTGGGAGGCGGAACAAAAACGCCACTCGATGGTCACTCGGCTATGGTGCTGGGTGCGGGCGGCGCCGCGCGGGCAATCGCTTTTGGATTGATGCGTCGCGGTGCTGATACGATCATCGCCAACAGAACGCGAAGTCGTTCCGACTCACTCGCGACGGAACTCGGCTGCCGCAGTGTGGCTTGGGAAAGTCGCTATGAGCAGGAAATTTCCGTGCTGGTCAATGCGACTCCCGTGGGAATGCATCCGCATGTGGACGAGTCGCCGTATGATGCAGAATTCCTGCGTCCGAACGCAATCGTGTTTGATACGGTTTATAACCCGGGGCAGACGCTTCTCTATAAGCAGGCCAAGGAAAAGAAGTGCCAGGTCATCAGCGGTATCGAAATGTTTGTGGGACAAGCCGAGCTGCAGTTCAAGCTGTTTACCGGGCAAGACCCGCCAGAGGACTTGATCGAATCAAGGTTGCGACGAGCCATCGGCGCGGCGCGAATGTAGCATTCCCTGTCCCAAGGGGGCATTGGATGATGACGCACTTCGATCGCCATCATCCGCTTGATGCCCTATCCGATTTCTCCGGTGAAACATCAGGGTCCACTATGCTGGTCATGCGCGAATAAGAAGAACTCGAAGTTTGAAGTGAAATCGTCGGGAACGCTGCTCCACCAGTTCCAGTGGAAGATGTCTTCGCCGCCATTGCCGTTGGCCGACCCGGACACCGTCGAAGAGTGGACGAATAACGTGTCATCGCCACTGCCCATCGTGATTCTGATGTCATCGAAATCACTGTGTTCAAAACTGGCTTCGTCATCGCCGCTGCCCATGTTGACTTCGGTGCGCTCAACCTCTACTTCATCGATCGTCGCGTTGTCATTGCCGCCGCCCGTACCAATCTTCAAAGTGTCAACGTCGAGGCCGCCGGTAATCGTCACCTCGTCGGCTCCATTACCTGTCGCAATATCAACGGATGCATACTTTGCATCGAACTCCTCGATATTGATCGCGTCGATTCCACCACCCGAAGTGATTCTCAAACCGGCTGCCATTGAATCGATGACATCGACCGTGTTATCACCGCTTCCAACACTCAGACGCATTGCCCCTTCGGCCGCTGTCGCTTCGACGAGGGCAAGATCGTTTCCCGCTCCCAGGTTTACATTGAAATCCCCTGCGATCGAATAGTACAAGGAGCTTGAGTCGTTGCCGGCTCCACCCGTTATGGTGACCGAGCCGTCGAACAGGGTATCACCATCATCGACGAAACCAACGTTGGAGTATTTCACGGCGCCATGGTCGTCTCCCGTTCCCAGATTCATTCTTATGTCGCCACGAACGGAAATGCCGTTGCTGGTGCCAACGACTGCAATATCGTCGCCGGAACCGGTAGAAATTCGCATATTGTCGACAGGAGCATCGACGTCGAACGTCGTGCCGGTCCCGTCTATGTAGACTCCATCGTCGCCGCCTCGCATATTCACGATGACATTGCGCGACACGACCTTTCCGGCAAGCCCGCTGTCGTCGACTGTCGTTCCCGAGCCGACGCGGCCTTCGACTTCTACATTTCCGACGTCATCGATTGAAATGAGTACATCGTTATCCGCGTTGTCGCCGTTAACGACGAGGTCGCCCGCATTGTTGATGACGGCTGTCACGTTTCCAGCAAGCATCCTGCGGTCTTCCAGCAGTTCAATATCGGCGCCCGCCAGAAGTTGCCGGTTTCGACGGTCTGTCCTATTTGTTCTTTTTCGTCGAGTCTTCATTTTGATTCCTTAGTCGATCAAGTGAATGGCGTTGGTCCCAACAGGGTTCCAGGGGCGTAAACCTGCGTCTCCTCTTCACATGACGAGAGTTGCGAATGGAACCTGCAAGAAAACGTTCCAGATTTTGAAGTGATAGCGGGCGGGATACACGGCGGTCCCTACTGCCTATGACGGTTGACCGGATTTCGGTATCCGTTGCCCCATAAGTCCAGGGGGCAAATTCATCGAATGTGTGGCCAATTGGCTGAATGAACCTTTCTTCCAGCCGATTTTGCAATGCAGGGTGCCGGCGGTCGAACTGTGGACGTCAGGTTACTTTGCGGTGTCGAAAGTGACGTCTATGAGTGATTGATCACAATCCAGTCACTAGTTCCTGGCCAGGCGACAAAAATGCGTTTGGCAGAATAGAATGGCGACATGGGTGGCCGGATTCGAACATTGGATCGAATCGCCACCGTTTCATGAGGAATTGATACAAGGCTTGTTACGATGTCGACTCGAAGCAATTCAGAAATCTATCTGGACGCAAATGCTACGACTCCGGTCTGGTCAGAAGCTGCGAAAGAAGCATTCGCGGCCATGGAGGAAATGTTTGGTAACCCGAGCAGTTCTCATATTACTGGTTTGCGCGCCCGTTCCATCCTTGAAACGGCGCGGACCCTTGCCAAATCTGTGCTTGGCGCCGACTCGGGCCGGATCGTTTTTACAAGCGGCGCCACTGAAGCGATTCAGATGGGAGTTTTCTCGACGCTATGTTCGATCCGCGACGCCAGAAGAGCGCAGGCGCCATCCGCCGGGCCTCGCTTCCTGCTTTACGGCGCTACCGAACACAAAGCGGTTCCGCAGGCGATCAGTCACTGGAATGACATGCTCGGCATCGGTAACAAAGTACTTGCGATTCCTGTGGATGAAAACGGACGGCTCGATCTCGAATTCCTCCGCGAGCACGCCGCAGACGCGGATCTTGTCTGCACAATGGCGGTCAACAATGAAACGGGAGTCATTCATGATCTCGCCGCAATCGAAAAAGTGATTCGCGACGTGAATGGCGACTTGAAGTGGATGGTCGACTGCGTTCAGGCCGTCGGAAAGCTGAAATTGAATCTTGCCGGAACATCCATCGACTATGCACCGATCAGCGGTCACAAAATTTACGCGCCGAAAGGGATCGGTTTGCTTTACGTACGAGACGGAGCCCCGATTGTGCCGCTGATGGCCGGCGGTGGGCAGGAAGGCGGCGCTCGCGGCGGCACCGAGAACCTGCCGGGCGTTGCCGCCATTGCAAAAGTCCTGCAATGTCTTGACGAAAGCGGTGGTCAGTCGGAAGAGAACGCAACATTCGCGAATCGCCAGGTGCTGGAAGTGTACCGTGAGCGACTGATCGCGGCGCTCGAAGCCGCCTTTCCGACGATCGTCTACAACACGCCGTTTGAATGCTCGGTTCCGACGACAATCAATTTTGCCGTCAAGGGATTCACGAGCAAGGAAATCATGGACCTGTTCGATGCCGCCGGGATTCGGGTCAGTTCCGGATCGGCTTGCGGTTCTGCCCTCGTTGGTTCCTACGTTCTCGAAGCCATGGGTCTGCCGAAGTGGCGAAGTGATGGAGCTATCAGGATGTCGTTTGGACCGTTGACTCCTGAGTGCGACATTGTTGCTGCGGAGCAGCGAATTCGCGAAGCTGGCAAGGCGCTGTGCGATGCGTGCCTGATTGTCGGGCACGATGTTGACCAGTCGCCGGGTAAAGTGATCGACGGTCTCGTGCAGCTGAAACGCGGTTCGGATTGTAGCTGGGTATTGCTGGATGCAGATTCAAAACGAAGTGTCATTATCGACCCGTTCGAGTCGTTGGCGGACCGGATCGAGTCGCTGGTCCGATGTCAGAACAGTAAAGTCGTTGCGATTCTCGACACGCACAATCACGTCGATCACGACTCGTGCCGTTCCCTGTTACTTAAAGCCCTCTCGGACTGCGCCTTGCCGTCCGCCGAAACGTCGGACATTCTTGGTTGGCCTGAGTCCGCGGATGGAACCGTGGCGATCGGTGACGAATCTTCGGCGGAATTTTTGCAGTTTACGAACGATACGATTATTGCCCGAACGACCTTGCCCGGGCACACCGTCGATGGCATGGCGTTTCTTGTTGGTCGTCCCGCTGCGGGGAAGTTGCCGCGTGAGAATGTGACAATGGCGTTCACCGGTGATACGCTTCTGATCGGCGGGATCGGTCGTACGGATTTCTATTCGAGTTCGGCGGAGGATCTTTACAATTCGTTACGCAAGCTGCCGGTCATTGCATCGCCAAAAACGCTGGTGTGCCCGACTCACGACTATAGCAACGGCTTTGCCACGACCGTGGAAACGGAGATTCGCGGTAACGATTTTCTGTCGCGAATCGTGGACGTTGTGCCGCTCAGTCTGGAAGAATTTGTGAATGAGAAAAGCGGTCTCGACGGAAAGATTGATGACGAAAAGAACTGTGAACTTGTCTGCGGGCACATTCAGCCTCATCAGGGAGGATCGCATTCGATCGACATTCGACCGGACGAACTGCCGGAATTTTTCGCCAGTCATGCCAACTCATTGATCGTGGATGTTCGCGAGCCGCATGAATTCAAATTCGCCCAGGATTGGGACGCTTTGGGACTTTCGCAGCCGCCGGAAAACATCCCGCTCACGCGTTTGAGTGACTTCCTGATTCGTGTGCTACGTGACGATACTGGTTCGGATCGGGAAATCATTTTTCTTTGTCGCAGCGGCAGTCGCAGTAGCAAAGCCGCCGAAGTGGTCCGGCGACTGGGGCTGGAACGTGCATGGCACATTAGTGGCGGGATTGCACTCGGGACGCAGCGTGATATCGTTGAGCAGGATGATATGGAATACATCATCTGACGTTGCCGGGTTTCTTCGGCGCGCTATGATGTTTCCTGTTGGCTTTTCGATTATTTGGTTGCTTTATCGAGAGGGCACGTAACACAGCGCGTGTGGAAGATTATGTCGAGCGTTTCTGAGGGGCCGGTCAAGCGAAATGACCGCCTGACACTTGTTGGATATCGGGGCACTGGCAAAACAAGTGTTGCCCGCATGTTGTCAGAGCAGATGGGGTGGGACTTCGTCGATGCGGACGTGGAGCTGGAGCGAGTCGCCGGGCGGACCATTGCGGAGATCTTTGCCGATGACGGTGAGTCGGCTTTTCGTGACCTTGAGTCCCAGATTATTGGTGACCTTGTCAAGTATCCGAAGTGCGTGATTGCATCCGGCGGTGGGGTGGTCTTGCGAGAAGAAAATCGGCTCGCCATTTCCGAATCACTGGTTGTCTGGTTGACGGCTACGCCCCGCACGATCAACGAGCGTATTGGGGCTGATTCCAAATCGGCGACTCAGCGTCCGGACCTGACAGAGCAGGGCGGTCTGGCGGAAGTGAAGGCCGTACTAAAAGAGCGCCATTCGCTCTATGAGTCTGTCGCGGACATGATCATTGCGACTGATGGCAAAACGCCGCGGGAAATCGCAGCGGAAATAGTCCTGTTGCTGGAATCAAGATGACAGGTGCCAGCGTGAATGGGCAACGACTTTTTCGAGTTCAAGCCGCATTTCAAGAAGTTCTTCCAGCCAGCTTGCCATCGCTGATTCGCCGCTGTTCCGTGTTTGGCGATGAAGAAAAGCGGTGATTCCATTACACTCACCCTTGTGAACTGGTTCCTTGCATTACCGCTTTCTGCCCGCACCGCCATCGTCTTTTTGGCTGGACTGTTTATTGCTGGGCAAATTAACCGCGGCATCTACCGGCTGGCTTGGAACCCGCGACTGATCGGCCCCTGGTCCAAACGGCATGATGACGCACCACCGCGACAGTGGTGGGACCGAATCCCCGTTGTTGGCTGGTTTGGGCTGATGCGCGAAGAGAAGGTTCACGGCACGCTTTACTGGTTTCGCCCGCTTGCCATCGAGATCGCCTTTGCGGCTGGGTTGGCCATGCTTTATCAGTGGGAGGACGCTGGATCGTTTAACGATTGGCGTCAGCTTGGATTTCGGATCCCGTTTATCGGCGCCAACTGGATTCACTCGCAGTTTCTCAGCCACGTCGTGCTGCTGTCGCTCATGATGGTGGCGACATTTATCGACTTTGACGAAAAGACAATCCCCGATTCCATTACCATTCCCGGGACGACGATCGGGTTGTTGTTGGCCACATTCCTGCCGTGGTCCATGCCATCCACATTCTCCTTCGTGCCAATCGTTCCGGCTCCCGCAGGCGGCGCGCCGCAGTACAAGGCGGTTACCGACGTGTTGTGGTTGAGCATGCCACAGCCGTGGCCAGCGTGGCTTAACGGGGTTTGGGGGCTGGTGATCGGTTTGGTAATCATCGTCGCGTGGTGGTACGCGCTTCTGCCGAAGCGATTGACGATGCGATTTGGCATGGGTGCCGCCGTGAAATTGTTGACGCGGAGTATTGTTCGCAGTCGCGATTCATGGAACCTCACGTTGTTCCTGCTGCTGCCGGGGCTGGCTTATGTCGTTGCCGTCTGGTGTTGGGGCCGCGATGGATTGCAGTGGCAGGGCCTGCTCACCGGGCTGATTGGTTTGGCGTTTGGCGGCGGGCTTGTCTGGGCGTTTCGAGTCGTTGCCAGTTGGGCACTCCAGCAGGAGGCGCTGGGGTTTGGCGATGTGACGTTGATGGCCATGATCGGAACGTACGTTGGGTGGCAGGCGTCGCTGTTGATCTTCTTTCTGGCTCCGTTCGCCGGTGCAGTCGTCGGCGTGCTGCAATGGTTGACGACTCGAAAGCATGAGATCGCTTACGGGCCTTATCTTTGCGTTGCGACGGTGTTTCTGATGCTGGGCTGGGTGCCAATCTGGGGTAAGCCGATATGCGGCGGTGCACCGGCATTCGACTATTTTAAAATTCTCGGGATCTACATTCCCGTAGGACTCTTGCTCTGTCTGGTAGCGATGGCTGCGATGCTGTCGGTATGGTTTCGAATCAAGCGGAAACTGCTGGGTGCGGAAGAAGTCTAGCTCCGGGAGCTGTCTCGTTCTTTCGGATGAATCTGACCTTGCCCGCGTGATGGCGGGTGGCTATTCTCCCGCCGCTTATATCCATTTCCAATTTGTACTCATCTCGGTTTTCGCAACATCAGCGACCGGATCGAATACGAATAGCTTGAGCATCAACCAACGACTATGCCTCACAGCGTTAGAAATATCAGACGCTCGCTGCAAATTGCGGCGTGCATCTTGTTTGGCTTTACCTGTTTCACGCAGGTTGGGTGCGGGATTAATGCCAACAACGCCAACTCAAAGCCGCTATTCCCATGGAGCGTTGCTGACAAATCGGCGACTCCCGCTCCCAGCGCGGCGGGGCTGGCTTCGGCTGCGATAAAACGGACTTCGCAAAACGTCTGGAACCCGCCTCCGAACCCCTACGCACCGCAAGGCGGTTGGCCCGGCGCTGGCGCGCCAAATCCTGCCGCCGCTCTGGCAGGACCGAACCCTGCGGGAGTTGGCGGATTGCCGAATGGGCTGACAGGTGGGATTCCCAATACGGCGGTGCCTGGCGGTTGGTCGAACTATGGACCGACTGCAGGCAACAACCCGATCAGTCGGCTGGCCGAGCTGATGAACCGGCAAAACGAACAGACGATGTTGTCAGAGCAACAGCGAATGGCACTTGCCGAGTTGACCGAGTATCAACAGATGCAGCGTGAACAGTTGGCTCAAATGGCGCAGAGCAAGCAGCAGGAAGAGATGGACCGGATTGCCCGGCAGTCAGAGCTTCTTGCGAAGCAACAAGCCGAACTGGAGAGTCTCTCGGAGCTGCGACGTCGTGCTTTGGAACTGGATGCGAATAATCGCGAACTGCACTCCCAGTTGGCTCAGACCGAACAGAAGAATCGAATTTTCGAAGATCAGACGAATCTTTTGCAGCAGCAACTGCAGGATACGGCGAGTCAGCTTTCGAATTCATTGCAGGCTCAACAAGAAGTCGACTCTCGATTCATGCAGGTGCAAACCGACGCCGAGCAGCAGATCCAGGCGGCCAGGGCTCAGGCGCAGCAACAGATCCAGATGGCTCAGGCCGAGGCGCAGCAGCGGGTCTCCGCTCTTGAATCGACCATGCAGCGTCGGGGTGGAGCCACCATTCGGGCCAACAGCAGTGTGGCTCGCAGCCTTCAAGCCGTCACGATCGCGGGCTTGCAAGTCAGACAGGATGGCGATGTCATCCGGATTGAGCTACCGGCGGATCAGGTGTTTGTACCAGGCACGGCGAACCTGAACAGTGGTGCCATTGCGATGGTCGATCGTGTTGCCGGCGCGATTCGTCAGCACTATCCTCGCCAAGTCGTCGGGATTGAAGCGCATACCGATAACCGCCCCATGCAGGGTGGAGCGTGGAACAGTCAACATCAGCTCTCCGCGGCTCAGGCGACTGCCGTTTTCGAACAGCTTACGCAGCGTCATCAGTTTGGGGCGCGGCAGCTATTCGTGCTCGGCCATGGAGCCAATTATCCGGTCGCGTCGAATGGAACGCCGGCAGGCCAACAGCGAAACCGTCGAGTCGAAGTCGTCGTTTACCCCGAATCGGTGGATGCCCGTTAGTTGCTTCACGGTTTCGAGCCCCGGCGGTGCGGCTTGGCCCACGGCAGCGCGAGCTCGATATAACCTGACTGGCCTGTGTTTCGAAAAATGGACATCGGGGGTGTCCGGTTGGAAATTCACCCCAGGGTTAAAGGGTGTGCGAGCCAGAATCGTCTTCCCTTGGTCAAAGTTGCTTGCCAATCGCGAAAAGAAGCTGATACTTAGGGCATGGGTGTCATGATCGCCAACTTACTCTGCGTCGTCGGACTGATTCTCCAGCCACTGCTGGTGGTCCCATCCTGCGCGTGTATGGAATCTGACGCGGCGACGTCGAGTCGTTGCTGCGCCGTTAGTGGGAGTTGCGGTACGACTTGTACCAGCCATCGCGACAAGAAATCTTCGCCCATTCAATCTGTTTCCGATTGCGGCTGCTGCGCGGCTACTTCTTCCAGGTGCTGCCCGGACGATGATCGTGACACCGCAACGTGCCGAAAGTTCTCCAATCCGGTTTGCGTCATTCCGCTTGCTGCGGATGCCTGCCCTTGCGGTTGTTGCAGCGGACCGATGGCTCCGGTTTCTGCCGAAACTGCCCCGCGGACCGTTGTTCCGGGGCCCGATGCTTCAACAGACTACTCGCCACCGCCCGAAGCCGTCGTCCGGTTGGCTCAATCAAAATACGAAGTACAACGTCGAACGACAGTTGCTGGATCGTACGATTCGATTCAGTCCCGGCTCTGCGTCTGGTTGAATTAATGTGTTCGAAGAAATTCGAAAGCGATTTTTGATCGAGGCAAAACGCCTCATCCATTTTGAACACAATATTCCATCAGAGGAAATATCATGAAAAGTATTTTGGCAGTGGCACTGCTCGGCCTTGTTGGCCTCGGTGCTGTCTATGCGTTGAACAGTGGACCGACCGAAGCGAAAGCGGAGTGTTGCTGTGGTCCTGCGTGTGCTTGTGAGAATTGCGAATGCACATGTGATAGCGACGTTCCATGCGCTTGTAAAAACTGCTGCTGTAAAGGCGGCGAAGGGTGTGACTGCTGCGACGCCAGTGGAAAGACCTGTGAAGGTGAATGCTGCAGCGGAGCCGAATCTGCGGTTGCCGCGGCGGTAGCATCGACTGCCAGTTGCTGCTGCGGTCCGGACTGCAAGTGCGAGAACTGCAAATGCACCTGTGACTCGAGTGAGGGCGACTGCACTTGCAAAAACTGCTGCTGTAAAGGCGGCGACGACTGCGATTGTTGTGGCGACTCTTGCGAGGGTGCGTGCTGCAGCGAAACCGCAACGGCAGCATCAACTGCGAAAGCCGATTGTTGCTGTGGTCCGGAATGCAAGTGCGAGAACTGCGAATGCACCTGTGAGAGCAGCGCCGACTGCAGCTGTAAAAAATGCTGCTGCAAAGGTGGTGATTCCTGCGAGTGTGACGCTGCAAAAGCTGAGGATGCCTAACTCGCCTAATTCGCGTACGTCAAAAAGCGTTTGACCATCGCCCCGGTCGCTTGCAAAGCGGTCGGGGCTTCTTTTATGTACCAACGCGGCGTCTGGGAATTCTTGCCGATTGGGCGAACCTCTCCGGCGTCAAAATTGTCGAAATGGCGAATCTCCTGAATGCGGATTGCACGTGCCGTAAAATCGCGGTCAAATGCGGGATTGCAAATCTCCTCAACAGCGAACGCATGGCCGAAAACGAAAAAGAACCGCCCTCGATGGACCAGGAAGTCCTCAACGAAATTCGCTCGGGGATTGACGAGATCGACCGCAAACTGGTGGGGCTCCTGAATGATCGAGCCAAACTGGTTGTCGAAGTCGGCAAGCTCAAGCGCCAATCCGGGATTCCCATCTACGCGCCGCATCGGGAAGCCGCGGTCCTCAAGAAAGTCACCGGTTTGAGTCCCGGTCCCTTGCCGGATCGTACCATCGAAGCCGTCTATCGCGAGCTCATGAGCGGCAGCTTTCACCTCGAACAGCCACTGCGGATTGGCTACCTTGGCCCCGAAGGCAGCTATTGCCATTTGGCTTCGGTTCGCCACTTTGGTTCGAGCGTGAAGTTCGAAGATCTTCGCGCTGTCGAAGGTGCGTTTACCGAAGTCGTCCGCAGCCACGTTGATTATGCGCTCGTCCCGATTGAAAATTCGACGGGCGGCGGCGTCTCGGATTCTCTGGATGCGTTCTCGGAATACCATGATTCCGTAAACATTTATGCCGAAGTGCAATTGGAAGTCAAAAGGTGCCTGCTTAGTAATGCGCAACCGGACGAGGTGAAAACAGTTTACTCGACTTCCGAAGCCTTCAGTCATTGCCGCAAATGGCTCGCCGTCCAGTTCCCGGGTGCGTCCCTGATAACCATGGACACGACCGTCAACGCGGTGAAACGAGCCATGAAGGAAACCGAATCGGGAAATCGCGGCGTGGCGGCCATCGGCAGCGGGCTCGCCGGCGAGATTTACGGACTGCATGTGCTGTTTCAGGATATTGAAGATCAGCCGAACAACATCACGCGTTTTCTCATTCTCTCGAAGGAAAAAACGCTTCCATCCGGCAACGACAAAACGTCGATCATGTTTACGACGCAGGATCGTCCCGGCGCACTCGTTGACGTGCTTTCCGTCTTTCAACGAAACGGCATTAACCTGACACACATCGACAAACGACCGAGCGGCCGGGTCAATTGGGACTACAAGTTCTTTGTCGATGCGTCTGGTCACCGTGACGATGCCAACTTTGCACAGGTGATCGGCGAGGCCCGAGCCCACTGCAAGGAACTGACGGTCCTTGGCAGTTATCCGGCAAGCCAACGGGTACTTTGAGGTCGGCCATGATTTGCATCATTGACTACCAGATGGGGAACCTTCGTAGCGTTCAAAAAGCGTTCGAGAAGGTTGGTCACGAAGCGATTATCTCGAATCGCCACGAGGATATTGCCAACGCTGACAAGTTGGTGCTCCCCGGAGTCGGTGCGTTTCGTGACGCGATTAACGAAGTCCGTAAGCGGGATCTGGTGCAGCCGATTCAGGACGCGATCGAAAGTGCTCGTCCCTTTCTGGGGATTTGTCTTGGCTTGCAAATGCTCTTCGACGTCAGCTATGAGTATGGCGAATTTGAAGGGTTAGGGATTCTGCCTGGCAAAGTCGTCAAGTTTGAGATTCCGGCTGAGTATAAGGTTCCGCACATGGGGTGGAATCAGATCGATATCAGGCAGAGCACGCCGTTGCTGGATGGCATCAGTGAAGGATCGCACTTCTATTTTGTACATTCTTATTACGTCAGTCCTGCCGACGACTCGTATGTTGCCGCGACCGCCAGGTATCCAGATCCGTTTTGCGCCATGGTTTGGCGGGACAATCTTTTTGCGACTCAGTTCCATCCCGAAAAGAGTCAACGGGATGGATTGCGATTGCTGAAAAACTTTGGTGACCTCTCTGCGTAATCGATTGTAGAACGGCTGTCCCCAGCCGTTTACGTCGTTCCGCTGCACATTTGTCTCCGTCGCTTGCGTGCTATCTGTGAAAGGCGTGACCAACGGATCTTCTGTTGGCATGCGTCGACGTGGCATTCCGCTGTCGCGGGAGGAGGGTCGGAGCTTCAGCGACGGGGAGGGCCGCGGATTGAATATCGATCACGGAACATGGAATATCGAAGGACGAAGTTTCAAGCACAGAGTCCTGCACAGCTTCGCCACACAACTGCTACCCTCCTCCGACAAGGCGGTGTCTTTGCGAGGTACGAGCAGGACATACCGCTGTCGCGGGAGGAGGGTCGGAGCCTCAGCGACGGGGAGGAGCGGCCACAGGCGATAATGTTCCTGTTCCGGTAATGTCATCGGACTTCCCAGATACCAGATCATGTTGGCGGCTTGAACGAATACGAACATAACCCTCCCCGTCGCCTCGTGAAACTCGCACAAGAGAGAGTGGCATTCGTGCGTTGAACCATGCGTGCACGATTCATTCGAACTCACCAAGCGGAATGTCGGGATGGAAGAGATTGCGTTAAACGACGCAATCTGCGAGTCATTTTTCGGTTGCCAGCAAGCTTGAACGGTGGCCCCGCTACTTGCCAACGTGAAAACGCTCTGCGATATTTGACGTATCCAACGTCTATTCCAGTTGAGAAATTTATGCAGATTTGGCCGGCCATCGACTTGCGCGGCGGTAAATGTGTCCGCTTGAAGCAAGGCGACTACAATCGCGAAACGATTTTCTCTGACAATCCGGTCGCGACAGCCAAAAATTTCGAGTCTGCTGGAGCCGAATACTTACATCTTGTTGACCTCGACGGCGCGCGCGACGGTGCGGTCACCAATCGACAAGCCATTGCGGATATCGTTCAATCCACGAACATGCAATGCGAGATCGGCGGCGGCATTCGGGATGAGAACGCGATTCGCGACTTGCTCGAAATCGGCCTCAGTCGACTGGTCATTGGAACCAGCGCACTCAAGCAACCCGAGTGGTTCGCTAAAATGGCCGAACAGTTTCCTGATCGACTGGTACTCGGCATCGATGCGCGAGATGGCCAAGTCGCAACCGACGGCTGGTTGGAGACTTCGGAGACTTCTGCCGTAAAAATGGCCGAACAATTTGCACAATTGCCGCTTGCTGCGATAATTTATACAGACATCGCAACGGACGGCATGATGACTGGACCGAATCTCTCCGAAATTTCGGTCATGAACGAAGCGACCAACCATCCAGTGGTGGCTTCGGGCGGCATCCGTTCCGTCGAAGATTTACAGGCGTTGGCAAAACTGCCAGTCGCCGGGGCAATAGTGGGAAGAGCACTCTACGAGGAAAAGATCGACCTGGCGGCCGCTTTGGCTGCCATCAAAGCATAAAGAATCAATCCATCAAATTTGGTGAGGAGTTCGGTATGGCGAAGAAAGTCGAAGATATCAGGAATATCGCTCTAGTTGGTCACGGTTCGTCAGGCAAGACAACACTGGTTGATCACATTCTCGTGAAGACCGGAGCCGTGAAGGCCAATCCCAGTGTCGATGATGGCACCAGTATCTGCGACTTTGATGAAGAAGAAAAACACCACAAGCATTCTATCGAAGCGGCGCTGACTCATTTTGAGCATAGCGGCAAGCACTTCAATCTTATCGACTGCCCCGGCTATCCCGACTTGATCGGGCAGACCATCGGCGCTCTCTCAGCCGTCGAGACCGCAGTCATCGCCATCGACGCCCACGCGGGTATTAAAGTGAACACGCGACGCGTCTGGAAAGAAGCCACGAATGCCGGTATTGGCAAAGTCATCGCGATCACGCGGATGGACCAGGACAATGTGGACTTTCCGCAGCTGATCGAGGACATCAAGGAGGTTTTCGGAAACGGCTGCGTGCCGGTCAATGTTCCGCTTGGTAGCGGAGCCGACTTTCGCGGAGTCGTAAGCACGTTGAGTGTTCCGGAAAGTACTGATGGAGCGCTGCTGGATCCCGCCGAGATTAACGAAGTCCTCGTTGAGTCGATTGTTGAAGTCGACGAAGAGGTTCTTGAAAAATACTTCGAGGGTGAAATCCCGTCGGCTGATCAAATGTCGAAACTGATGGTTCAAGCCATCGCGGCAGGTTCGTTGACTCCGATTCTCTGCCTGTCCACGAAAGCCGATCATGGCGTTGAAGAGTTACTCGAGTTTTTGGCGGCGAGTGCCTTGCCACCGATGGCGATTGAGCATACCGCGACGAAGGATGGCGAGTCGGTTGCGCTGAGGCCAGACGCGAGTGCGCCACTTGCGGCGAGGGTATTTCGCACCCGCATTGATCCCTTCGTCCAAAAACTGAGTTTCGTTCGTGTTGATCAGGGCACGCTAAAAAAGGACGAGGTTGTCGCTGCCACTGGTGCCAGGAAGGGGCTGAAGGTCTCGCAGTTGTTGAGTGTTCAGGCGGGTGAGACGACGGCGGTCGCCGATGCCGGACCGGGCGAAATTGTGGCGATTGCCAAAGCCGAAGAGCTGCACACAAACAGCAATATTGGCGATTACGAATTCGCGCCGATCAAGTTTCCGATGCCGATGGTCGGTCTGGCCGTTTCACCGAAGAGCCGAGGTGATGAGACCAAGCTGTCTGGAGCGCTCCACAAGATTGTCGAAGAAGACAGTACGATCCATCTGGATCACGATCCGGAAACGAAAGAGATGGTGCTGACCGGGATGAGCGAGCTACATCTGGCGCTCATCCAGGAACGGCTCAAGCGTCGCGACAAAGTCGAAGTCGACACCAAAGAACCGAAAATTCCGTACCGGGAAACCGTTCAGTCAGATTCTGACGGTAGTTATCGCCACAAGAAACAGTCGGGCGGTAGTGGGCAGTTCGGCGAAGTCCACATTCGGATGTATCCGTTGCCGGAAGGTACGGACATCGAAGAGTACGCGAAAAAGGGGCCGCGTTTTCCGCAGTACAAGAATCATACGTACCACGAGGAAAGCAATTTCCTGTGGGTTGATTCAGTCGTTGGCGGTTCGATCCCCGGCAACTTTATGCCCGCGATTGAAAAAGGGTTTCTTGAGCGAGTCAAGAATGGCTGCATCGCGGGCTATCCGGTCCAGAACGTATGCGTCGAAGTTCACTTTGGAAAAGATCATCCGGTGGACAGTAACGAGACGGCATTCAAGATCGCTGCCAGCAAAGCATTCCTCGAAGTGTTCCAGAATGCAAAACCGACTTTGCTGGAACCAGTCGTCAACATGCACATTACGGTTCCGGCAGACAACGTTGGCGATGTGAGCAGTGATCTTTCCGGCCGGCGCGGTCGCATGGAAGGAATGTCGTCAGCCGGCGGAGGCCAGACGACGGTCGAAGCCAAGGCACCATTATCCGAAGTCGCAACCTACGCCCGCACGTTATCGAGCATGACGGGTGGGCAGGGGAGCTACACGATGGAGTTCAGTCACTATGATTTGGTGCCTCCGAACGTGCAGCAGGAGATTGTCTCGAAAGCGAAAGTCGCCGAAGAAGCGGCGTAGGCTGAACAACCACAAGGTGACGCTCTCGCACTGGCTTACGAGGATTCAGTGGAGAGGCGCCTGAGAATTTGTTTTGTCTTCGTAGAGTGCCGGAGGTTCCTTCTTGTTGGCTAGGGAGCTCGGTGAAAACGATATTACCTTTGGCAATTGCAACGGTTGTAACCGTTCACGCGGGCAAGGATCTGGCTCAATTTTTCGGCGGCAAGCTGACTTATTTTGCTCTGCGGACAAACGCCGAAAATTTGTGCCTGACCCTCTCGAACCTGAGGATTCGTCAATATCCGTGATCGGTTACCACCGGTTTTTGTTCCGCTATGTAGCGAATTCGGTCGATTGACCCTTCAATTCGCGAGATTCTGGCCTTTCTTTCAACGCCCGAGGTTGAATAATGATGGGTTCAGCTTCACAACCTTTTGCCCCAGTCGATTATGTCAACGATTCAACCGTCTTCGAGCGATTCTCGTCCCGCCCGTCCCTCTGCCTCGGTCAAGCCAGCAGGCGTTGCATCCGATGCGGCGAACGCTACCGGCACTGCGCACGGCGAAAAAACCGATACGGTTTTTGGCAAACTGGAGATTCCAGAAACAGCTCAGCCGATCCGGATGGCCTGGGACTATACGATTGTATTGACGCTCGTGCACATTCTGGCAGTGGTCGCTTTGCTTCCGGGTAATTTCGGTTACCTGTTCAGCTGGACCGGCGTCGTCGTCGCGTTCCTTGGGCATCTGCTGTTCGGCATGATGGGAGTCACTATCGGCTACCACCGCTTGTTGACTCACCAGGGTTTTACCTGTCCGAAGTGGTTTGAACGCACCCTCGCGGTACTTGGCATTTGCACGCTTCAGGACTCGCCGGCAAGATGGGTCGCGATCCATCGTCAGCATCACAAGCATTCGGATGAGCATCACGATCCCCATTCGCCCCTCGTGAACTTCTTTTGGGGTCACATGGGGTGGTTGTTTGTGACCAATCGCGATCATGTCAAAGTCAGCAGTTTCGAGAAGTATGTCCGCGACCTGCTGCGAGATCCGTTCTACTTGCGACTGGAAAAGAGCACCTTCCTGCTACCTCTGTGGCTGCAGATCTACGTGGCGCACGCCATTTTGTTTTTCGTCGGCGGTTACATTGCGGGTGGATTCATCGAAGGTACGACTCCGATGCAATTTGGCTTGAGCATGTTCTTTTGGGGAGTCGTCATTCGAACGGTTGCGGTTCTTCACGGCACCTGGTCAGTGAACTCGCTCAGCCACACATTCGGCTATCGCAACTATGAGACGTCCGACAACAGCCGCAATAACTTCTTCGTCGCGTTGATTTCTCACGGGGAAGGGTGGCACAACAATCATCATCATGATCAGCGAGCCGCTTCGCACGGTCACCTGCCGGCTGAATTCGATATGTCGTGGTGGGTGATTCGAGGCCTGGAGATGGTGGGGATCGCGAAGAATGTTGTGCGTCCGCGCGTCTGGAAAGAACAGGCATAGTTGGGGAGCTGTTCTGGATAAAAGCCCGAAACGCAAGTTTTGATGTTTCGCTATTTTCCAACCACGAAATGGTGGCAGGGGTTGTGAAGGCCCGTCGGGCCAAGAAATCACTCGCCAGCGCTTAGCTTATAGTTAGGGCGTGTGTCGGTACGGCGGAGCCTATACCCACCCACAAAGCTGGTGCCTGGTGTGTAGACCGCGTCACGCCGGCTCGCTCAAATGCTCCAGCCCATAGAGCAGATCAATATTCCCGATCGGCGCTTCGCATTGCCGGAACATATTGACCACTTGAGCCCGGTGATGCGCGCCGTGCATCGTTAGCTGCAATGCCGCCTCGCCCACCTTATTGCGAATTGGCGGGCCACCGAATGACACTTCGATGATGCGAACCGACTCTTCCTGATCGACAGTTTCGAGATACGCATTGCGTGCTGCAGCATTGGATGTCCAAAGCTCTTTTAGATCCTGCATCGACGTCGATTCCGGCGAATGAGGGAACGAGCTGCCACCTTCCGTCCAATTCGTTACCCACCATTGCTCGGCGTCAAACATGTGCAGCATGTTCTTGCGAATGGACCCCGATCCCATCTCAAACGGTCGGTCCAGTGCCGCGTCGTCCAGCTTGATCGCGTTGTCAACAACCTGGGTAAACGCCCAATCGCCATACTCAAACAGTCGCTTGATTGAGCGGAGTCGCCATTCAACGTCGTCACCGATCGAATCGTTGACTGCCAGACCAAATCCGGTCATCGCTTCGATGGCTTCTGGTGACTGAGTCGTCGAACCGTTTGCCAGTTTGTAGAAGATCCAGTCGATACCGCCGGGAATGGTGCGTTCGAACTGCCGAAGATAATTGAGTGCCTGGGCACGATGGTGGATTCCATGAATCCAGACGTGAAGCAGCAAGTCGTGAAGTTGATGGCTGTACGGCGTTTTTGCGCTATCCTCGTACTTGATCATTGAGCTCCAGCCGTCGGAAGCTTGGTTCTCGATCAGGCTGGTGCGGCGATTGGCAACCTCGCCAAGCGACGTTGCGATTTCTCCAATCGACTTGCCATCAGCATCGAGTGGAAACTCACGCCAAGGCGCCGATTCCCAACGCTCCATCCACACCACATCGGCGGTAAGAATGTGGAACAGGGTGGCTCGAAGAGTCCCCATGCCCATTTCTTTGGGCTGATCCAGTTGGGCATCCGTCAGCCCGTCGCACATGCGGACAATTTTCTCATTCGCCCAGTCGTTATAGGCGTAGAGACTTGAAAACAGTTCCTGCATAGTTGGCTCACCGGGGCGTGCGTTGTTTATTGCGGCTCAGTCGATCGGAAGCGACGAACTGGCGTTTTCTCCAGCGTTTTCTGGTGCTCGATGGCGGCTTTTTGGCGGGCTTCGCGTTTCATTTGCAGACCAGGTTTGGCAACGCCGGCGTTGCCGTTCGCGGTATTCGCCCGGCTGGGCGTTGGACTACCCGTCGCCGTTGGCACTGGTTTGCGAATTGGATTGGCCCGCGGGGGCGTTTGTGCCATTTGCTTTCGACGAACCGCGATCATACGACGACTCTGTTCGGCCGAGCGAATTGCGGATTGAATCTCGGTCCTTGCCGCGGGAGGAACCTGCGTAAGAACATTTTGCATCAGCAACGCATGGTTGGCATACGCCTGATCCAGCTCTTCGAGAAGAGTCAGGACTTGAGAGGGCGCGCTCGTTGGTGGCTGAACGACTTGTTTCGTGGACTGTTTAATTGCAGGGACTGGATTGGCAGGAGCACGCAGTGTTCGCCGACCGTCAGCTTGAGGCTGTCGACCGATCTTGAGTTGCGCGTGAGCCACCGTTGAGCCCAAAAAGACCGCGATCAGTGACGTGGTAAGCAGGGATTGGAACGTATTCATGTTTCGTCCTGATGGAGGTCGAGGTTTTCGATTCAATGAATGATGCGATGACAGTGTAGTGGATGAAGCAACGCGTCCGAGGTGTACTGAACGAGGTTACGAGTCGCAGGTGTAGTGGGCAGGGCAACGAGTCGGAGGTGTAGTGGACGAGGCAACGAGTCCCTTTCGTTGCCTTCGTGCACCGGACACAATCGCTACGCAGCTTTGCTGACGTCCGACGGTACTGCTTGCTCCGCTGCGATCATTCCGCTTACCACATGCAAATCGAGCTGCGGGAACGGAATACCAATGTCGGCTGCATCCAGCGCATCCTTCGCTGCCATGGTGACTCGTTGTCGCACATCCCAGTAGTTCTCAGGGCGACACCAGACTCGTAGTTGCCAATCGACCGATGAAGCGCCCAGCGAATCGAGATAGACATCCGGTTCTGGTTGGGTGACCGCACCGGGAATGACCGCGATCGCATCCGCAAGTACCTGTCGCGTGACTCGCATGTCGGCGTTGTAAGCGACACCGACATTCACGTCGACTCGACGGATTTCGTTGCGTGTGCAGTTCTCAATAACGCTTCCGAAGACTTCGCCATTGGGGACGATCAGTCGCCGGTTATCAAGCGTATCGAGTTTGGTTGTGAACAAGTCGATTTCTTCGACAGCGCCTTCGATTCCCGCGACCTTGATATAGTCGCCGATCTTGAACGGTCGGAACACGAGGAGCATGATGCCGGCGGCAAAATTGCCAAGCGTACCTTGCAGTGCCATACCGACAGCAAAACTTGCCGCTGCGAAAATGGTTGCGATCCCCGCCACCGGAACGCCGAAGTACCCGAGGACGCCGAGCACTGTTACGAGCATGATCGTGTTGCGGACCAGTCGGCCAGAGAATTTGCCAAGCGTAAGATCGACTCGTTTACTAACGGTTTCGCCAGTAATCCGCCCAAAGTAGGACGCGATCATATAGCCAACCATCAGCACGAGCAGAGCCATGACGGCAGGCAGGATATACTCCGTAAATATCTCCTGCTGTGCCTGACGGTCGCCTCTTAAAGCGTTTCGAAAGCGATGCTTCGCCTGTTCCGCTTTCCACCACAATTTGGTTTCCTCTGTCGCATCTTTTTTCGCCTCTCTCCACTCAGGCGAACCCGGTTCAAGACCTTCGGTGGCCTCGGCGACTGCAGCTTCGATGGCTGCTTCTTCTGTGGTCGGAGCTTCAGTCGGAGGCGGTGCGACGTCACCCGCCGCCGAAAAAAGCATCGGCGAGGAGGCTCCTGCCGGCGGTGCAGCCGCTGGTTGGATCGCTGGCTGAAACATCGGTTGGATCGGTGTCGTTGCCGGGGCTGGCGCTGCATTGGTCGCGGCAGGGGGCGTCTGCGGCCAAACCGTTGACTGCTGAGTCTGGTTGGTATTTGCCGGCGGAAACTGCATCGTCCCGGCAGCGGCCGGATTTTGCTGAGGCGTTGCCGGTGTGGGCGTTCCAGTCTGTGGCGGTACCAGTGTTTCGTGGGAGGCCTGAACGACCGGTTTCGGTGTTGTGTCAGGCCACTGTGTTTGCGGGTACTGCGCAATCGAAACAGCGGTAAACGCGAAAGCGATGAGTGAGGCGGCAACACACTTGAGCAAGGTCAAGCGACTGTTTCTTCGACGAATGGCTACATGCTGTCGCACAGCAAATCCTCCGGGAGACTCATAAATAAGAACCGCGAGAGGGTAAGAACTTGCCCGTCCGACCGGAATAGCAATTGATTGAGCGTGTCGTCGCGGAAGGAGTGAATGGACAACCATCGGGGCAGAACACCGTCGACGGGTTGGCAGGCGGGTTCAATGCCTGGCTTGCGTCGCTAGCACAATGCGCCCGGGGTTGGACCTCGAACTCACATCGCTAATAGCCATACGATGAGAGCGCAATCAACTTTGGTGTTGCGTTCAACCGCACGAACGACTCCGAACCGGCACCACGACAAAACCGGACGCTAACGCGTGGCGGCTG
>CALHZT010000408.1 GCA_938040995.1 uncultured Pirellulaceae bacterium
GAGGCTCCGTCCGAGCCGTGAATAACCAATGCCCGTTGCCAAATTCTGCGGCTCGGACGGAGCCTCGCCCTCCCGAGCCGCGGGAATCTGCACAGTGCAACGCCGCACATCTTTATGACGCCTCACATTCCTCGAACGTCGCCAAGCTCAATCTCACCATATTCCCAGTTCTAAGCTGGCGAACTCTACCTACAATGGACGGTTCGAAGTCCTCCATTTCTCGCCCAGCCCGGCCCCATCATGAATCACCGCCCTGCCCTTCTGTTGGTATGCCTCACAGTCCTGCTGTTGCCCTTCGCCCACGCAAACGCTGGCGACGTCACCGCGCTGGTGAATGCCAAAATCATCCCGATCGGCGCGGACGAAATCGCCGAAGGCATCCTCATCGTTGACGGCAAGAAAATTGTCACAGTCGGCACTGCTGACGAAATTACCATTCCCGAGGACGCCAAACAGATCGACGCCAAAGGCAAGACGATTATGCCCGGCCTCATTTGCACGCATAGCCATATCGGCGGAATCGGTGGAGCCGACGGGAGCGGCCCGATCCAACCGGGAGTACGCGTTGCCGAATCGATCAACGTTCGTGACAGCGGTTTTCGGCGAGCCCTTGCTGGTGGCCTGACCACACTCAACATCATGCCTGGTTCAGGGCATTTGATTAGCGGACGCACGACTTATGTGAAACTTCGATTCGCCGACGGACCGCCATCAAAGATCGACGACATCTTCATTCGTAGCGCAGAAGGCACACCACTCGGCGGGCTAAAGATGGCGAACGGTACCAACTCGATGCGAGACAAACCGTTCCCTGGCACGCGAGCCAAGTCCGCATTCCTGGTTCGCGAGCAGTACATCAAGGCCCGTGAGTACCAGGCCAAAATCGAACGAGCCGCCGACAACCCCGACAAAATGCCGCCGCGTGATCTGCACCTCGAAACACTTGTCGAAGCCATGCAGGGTAAGCGAATTGTGCATCACCATACGCATCGGCACGACGATATCATGACGGTCATTCGACTGGCCGATGAGTTCGGATTTTCAGTCGTATTGCATCACGTGAGTGAGGGTTGGCGAGTCGCCGATGAAATCGCGAAAGCAGGAAAGCCATGCTCCATGATCCTTGTCGATTCACCTGGCGGTAAACTGGAGGCTCGATACCTGTTGATGAAAACGGGCAAGATCCTCGAAGACGCCGGTGTGAGAACGGCGTTCCATACTGACGACTGGATCACCGATTCGCGAATCTTCTTTCGCATGGCGGCTCTTGGTGTGCGAGCCGGCATGTCGCGCGAAATGGCCCTCGAAGGTTTGACGCTCGCGGGAGCCGAAATGCTTGGGCTCGACGAGCGTATCGGTTCGCTCGCCGCCGGCAAAGACGCCGACTTTATCGTGCTCGATGGTGACCCGTTCAGCGTTTACACCAAAGTCCTGGAAACATGGGTCGAAGGTCGGAAGGTATTCGATCGCAGTGACAAACAGGACAGACTTTACGCCGTCGGCGGCTACGGAGCCGGCCATGATCAGGATCCGTACTACTGCTGCTTTGGTAACGAACAATAAAACGGCGCGGGAGGGCGAGGCTCCGTCCGAGCCGTTGAAGCAGGCAACGCAAAGAAGGCGTTCGCGGCTCGGACGGAGCCTCGCCCTCCCGTCGACCGCTCACTAAACACGAACTATTGGCCCTTGATTCCATGCAACCTATGATTCGCACTTTACTTTTGGCCGCACTCACAATTCACGGACTTGGCACGATCGCCACCGCGCAAATCGCCGTCCGTGGAAGAATCATCCACACGATGGCTGGCGATGCGATCGAAAACGGAACCATTCTCATTCGCGACGGCAAAATCACAGCGATAGGCAGCGGCAACGACATCACCGTGCCGGAAGATTTCCAGGTCGTCAAAGCAGAAATTGTGACACCCGGACTTGTCGACGCGCACAGTGTTGTTGGCCTCACAGGCATGCTCAATCAGGACGAGGACCAGGACCAACTGGAACATTCGTCGCCGATCCAGCCGGCACTTCGAGCCATCGATGCGTTTAATGGCCGCGACGAGCTTATCGATTGGGTTCGCAGCTTCGGCGTCACCACCGTACACACCGGACACGCTCCCGGTGAGCTGATTTCCGGCCAGACGATGGTTGTCAAAACGACTGGTGAAACACTGGACAAGTCGGTGATGATTCCCACCCGAGCGCTCGCCACGACTCTGAGCACGCAAGCCAGAAAATCCGGAAAGGCATCGCCGGGCACCCGAGCCAAAATGCTGCAGATGCTACGCGCGAAACTGATTGCCGCGCAAGAGTACCGACGAAAGCGAATGCCAAAACAGGACCTTGGCCAATCGGACGGAGATGAATCTTCGGACGAGAAAGATTCGCCAACCCGCGACTTGAACAACGAAGCCCTCACCGAAGCGCTCAACGGCAACACTCCACTGCTTATCACGGCTCATCGCGCCCAGGACATCACCAACGCATTGCGACTGGCCGAAGAATTCGGATTCAAACTCTGGTTGGACGGAGCCGCCGAGTCGTACCTGCTGATCGACGAAATCAAAGCCGCCAAGGTCCCCGTCATCATTCACCCGTCGATGGCTCGAGCCACCGGTGATCTCGAGAATTCGAGCTTCGAAACAGCCGCGAAGCTCGTGGCCGCCGGCATTCCCGTCGCGATGCAAAGCGGCTACGAACCGTATGTCCCGAAGACTCGCGTCGTGCTTTTCGAAGCCGCCCTGACCGCCGCGAACGGCCTCACCTTTGAACAGGCACTCTCCACCATCACGATCGACGCAGCCAAAATTCTCGGCGTGGAAGATCGCGTCGGTTCCATCGAAGTCGGCAAAGACGGCGATCTCGCACTCTACGACGGCGACCCGTTTGAATATACGACTCACTGCACCGGCACGATCATCGACGGCAAGATGGTCAGCGAAGGCGAGCGGTAACAGTCGTAGCTTCGACCGGTGAAACAAATGTGAGCGGCTCGGCGCCAGCCGCCAGTGGGTTGGCTGTTGGAAACGAAAAAATTGGATCGCAAGTAACCGTTCACACGGGCAAGGGTCTGGCTCAATTTTTCGGCGGCAAACTGACTTGTTTCGCTTTGCGGACAAACGCCGAAAATTTGTGCCTGACCCTCTCGAACCCGAGGAAACAATCGTGAGCGGCACGGCGCTAGCCGCCGGTGGGTTAGCTGTTGGAAACGCAAAAATTGGATCGCAATTCCCAGGTGCAGAGCCCACCGACTCAGACCCAGTGAAACAATCGTGAGCGGTTCGGCGCTAGCCGCCGGTGGGTTGGCTGCTGGAAACGCAAAAATCGGATCGCAAATCCCAGGTGCGGTGCCCACCGACTCAGACCCAGTGAAACAATCGTGAGC
>CALHZT010000409.1 GCA_938040995.1 uncultured Pirellulaceae bacterium
CACCATCTCGTGTACGAAGTCGTCGACAACTCGATCGATGAAGCAATGGCCGGCTTTGCGACGCTGGTAAAGGTCGTCATCAATGGCGATGGATCGGTTACCGTCGAAGATGACGGTCGAGGCATCCCCGTCGACAAGCACGAGCAGCTTTCCGCAGAAGAAGATCGCGAGATCAGCACGCTCGAGGGCGTGATGACCTTCCTCAAGTTTGGCGGCAAGTTTGAAAAAGGTGCGTATCAGACATCCGGTGGTTTACACGGTGTCGGTGTGACCGTGGTGAACTTTCTCTCGGAGTGGTGCGAAGTCGAAGTCTGTCGCGATGGCAGCCAGTATCAGCAGGAATACGAGCGAGGTATTCCTCAAGGTGCAGTCCGTCGCACCGGTGCCAGTAAAAAGGTTGGTACGAAAACGACGTTCAAGCCGGATGGTCAGATCTTCCAGACGACCAAGTACATCTACGACACACTGCACAAGCGACTGCAGGAACTTGCATTCCTGAATAAAGGCGTTCGCATTGTTTACCGTGATGAACGATCCGATCAGGGCGAAGAGTTTTACTACGAGCGCGGCATTATTGAATTTGTAGAACACCTCAATCGTGCCAGCGAATCGCTGCATCGGGATGTGATCTATCTCAAAGGCGAAGAAGAAGGTGTCGGCTATGAGATCGCGCTACAGTATTCCAGCGAGTTCACGGAAAATGTTCAGTCGTATGTAAACAACATTCATACGCATGAAGGCGGGACACACGTTTCCGGTTTCCGGTCGGCACTAACACGTTCACTCAGCCGTTATGGCAAGAAAGAGAACATGTTCAAGGACTCGCCGCCTCAGGGTGACGACTTCCGTGAGGGACTCACTGCGGTGATTTCGATGCGAGTCGCTCATCCGCAGTTCGAAGGTCAAACCAAGACAAAACTGGGTAACGGTGAAGTCGAAGGAATTGTGACTTCTGCACTCAATACATTCCTTGGAAAGTATTTTGAAGAGCATCCCAACGAAGCGAAGACGATCGTCAAGAAGGGAATTTTGGCGGCGCAGGCTCGCGAGGCGGCAAGAAAAGCCAAAGACGTGCTTCGCAAAAAGAGTAATCTTTCCGGTGGCGGATTGCCCGGAAAGCTTCGCGACTGTTCCAGTAAGGACAAGGACAAGTGCGAGCTGTACCTCGTCGAAGGTGACTCGGCCGGTGGAAGTGCCGAAGGTGGTCGGCTTCGCGAATACCAGGCCATTCTTCCCCTTCGCGGTAAGATCATTAACGCCTACAAGTCGCGTGAAGACAAAGTTCTGGCCAATGAAGAAGTCCGCAGCATGATCCAGGCGATTGGAACCGGGATCGGCGAAGATCAGGATCTCTCCAAAAAGCGATACGGAAAAATCATCATCATGACGGATGCGGATGTGGACGGTTCGCACATTCGTACCCTCCTGCTCTGCTTCTTTTATCGTCAGATGTACGAGCTTGTTTCGCGTGGATTTATCTACGTAGCCCAACCGCCACTATTTCGTGTTCGTCGCAACAAAAAGACGTACTACGTTCAAACCGAAGACGAAATGAAAACCCAGCTCCTCGAACGGGGACTCGGTGATTCCGAACTCGAAGGCGACGGTCGCAAGATCGAAGGCGACGACATGAAGAAGCTTTGCCAGATCCTTGCCAGTCTCGAAGATGCGTTGGTCGCGCTGGATCGTCGGGGCATAGGACTCAAGCAGCACGCGGAACGTCAGGACGAAAAGTCCAAAAAACTGCCGATCTTTCACGTATTCGTGGGCCGTAAAGACTACTGGTTCACCACGCGGGAAGAACTCGACAACTTTGTGGCTGAACAGGAAAAATTGGGCATTGTCATTGGCGACGCGTCCGACGAGGACAAGAAATCTGCAGAAGTCCCCAAGAGCTCAACTGGACAACCAGAGAAAAGCGAGAAGAACGAGGACGAAGAGATCGTTACCAAGGGTCCAGAGCTTCGCATCGTCGAGCTCCATGAAGTTCGCACAATCAATCGCGGACTAGCAGATCTTGCCGAAATGGGATTCGACATTCAGGCGTTGATCCCACAGGAACGGACGGGCATACAGGAAGCCAGGTTTACACTTCGTCGTGGCGAAGACAATACGCAGGAGATCGAAGACCTGCGATCCTTGCTCACCGCGGTTCGAGCCGCTGGTCAAAAGGGGATGCAAGTCACACGCTTCAAAGGTCTTGGTGAGATGGACGCGGAAGAACTTCGCGATACGACACTGGATCCGGAAAACCGCACACTGCTTCAGGTCACGATGCAGGACGCCGGTGCTGCTGACGAAATGTTCCGCGTGTTGATGGGCGACAAAGTCGAACCGCGACGCGAGTTCATCGAAAAGCATGCTCTCGAAGTCAAAAATCTTGACGTTTAACGAGTTCATGCGGACAAGGGTCTGGCTCAATTTTTCGGCGGCAAACTGACTTATTTCGCTTTGCGGACCAACGCCGAAAATTTGTGCCTGACCCTCTCGAACCTGAGGAAACGTCAATATCCGTGAACGGTTGCAGCGAGAGAGTGTTGGAGTCCAATACTTCTCAATCGAGCGAAGCTCGTTGGCGAACCGGCTGCGTAAGCTGCCGGGTGTGCGCCAAGTAGAGGTTTGTAGAGATAGTTTAACAGGAAGTGTAATCTCATCGTCGGCTTGCAGATGCAGAGTTCGTGAGCAGTGTTCACCCGGCTGCGTAACGCAGCCGGTTCGCCTGAAGCAGATAACCCAAATACCTTCAAAATCAAACCATTTGAAAAAAGAGGAACGATCATGCCTGGAATTGGAGAAATGCTTGCGGCGTCCTGTGACATTGGACTTGGCTACGGCGAACGCCTCTTGACTGACATTTCGGCAGATTCCTTCGGATCTTTCGCCCGACCCGGCGGACAACTTGTCGAATCAAATCATCCCGCATTCATCTACGGTCACCTCAGTCTTTATGCGTGCCGGGTCATCAAGCAACTCGGTGAAGACTCTTCGGCCTGGGAACCATCGGACGAGTTCGTAAAACATTTCAGCCACGAAGCGAAATGTATCGACGATCCCGACAACTCAATCTATCCATCCATGGACGAGGTTACTGGCAAGTTCTTTGACGGATATCGTCGCGCAAGTGAAGTGCTTCGCTCCGCCGACGATGCTCTCTTTTCCCAGGAAAACCCCAACGAAGGCATGCGGTCCAAATTCCCGACCATGGGTGCCATGCACGGATTCTACGTCGGCGGACACGTCATGATGCACATTGGACAACTAAGCGCATGGCGACGAGCCATGGGGTTGGGCCCTGCCTGATCGTACGAATTGCCGGAAACAGGTTTGGTCGTGTTATAATTGGAGTGATCCATACGTCACTTTTTCGAACTGCAATCAACTATGTCTACAGTTCCGCAACTCGTCTCTGCCGAACAACTTGCCGCCTTGCCTCCCGGCAAACGCTATGAGTTGGTCAAAGGAGAGTTAAAGATGATGTCACCCGCCGGCGGACGACATGGTCAGGTAACACACAATATCCAGCGACTGTTGGGGAATCATATCCATGCGACCCGGTTGGGTCGGGTTTTTGCGGCAGAGACCGGCTTTCGAATTGGTTCCGATCCTGACACCGTCCGAGCTCCCGTTGCGGCTTTTGTAAGCAATACAAAACTGGATGAGGTCGAAAACCTTTCCGGCTATCTGCCGGTTGCCCCGGACCTCGCGGTAGAAGTCGTTTCGCCTAACGACAAGTCATCGGATGTCGAATCAAAAGCCGAAATGTGGATCCAGTCGGGATGCCAGCTGTGCCTTGTCGTAGATCCCGAGAATCAGACGATTCGCGTCTATCGCAATACAAGAGTGATCGAAGTTCTTCATCTGGACGACTCGCTCGAAGCTGACGATATGGTCGAAGGCTGGCAAGTCGCTGTTGCAGAAATCTTTGCGTGATCAGTAAGGTTAGGCAGACAATATCGTCTGAAAAGGGGAGATGCTGAACGCAACTGGGTGTAACGGCGCCTTCCAGCCGCGAAAATACTGGAATCATTATGGCGAAAAAATCTGACCAGCGCACACCAGCAGAGAAGATCTTCCTTGTATTTTTCTTTCCCGCCGTGCTGGCGTTTTATCTGATTTACAAATATCCCAACTGGTTCGTTGGCAATGATCCCCAGGACCTTCTGAAGTTTCATTTTCTCGGGAAGAGTCCCGGGTTCTGGTACAACACGATCTACACGGCGATCATCGTCGGCACCTGCATCTGGGTTTTGACCACCGACAAAAACCGCTACCAGCGCAGCAAGAAAAAGGGCGGCTTGTCCTCGTATCAGCGAAAGAAGTTCACGTCGATCCTCCTCGTGCAGTTGATTGGTTTCTATTTCTTTCCTTCGGTTCTTCCTGGGCTTAAACAGGAAGGTGGATTCTTCAACGACCCGCCAAAGATTTCTGCCAAGACCGCGCATGTGTACGTTTATCCTGCCGTGGCGAGCGTTGGAAAAGGAATCGAAAATGGGTCACCTGCCAGTGCTGGCGGCGCGATCTACATGTTTCTTGTGATTCCCGTCGCGGTCTGGTTTTTTGGAAAACGGTACTGCAGCTGGTTTTGCGCCTGCGGAAATCTGGCCGAGGCGGTCGGGGTCCTGCCATGGGGTCAGAGGTGGGTACGGCTGTACACGCCTCGCGGACCAACCGCAAAAAAACTGGAGATCATCCAGGTCATCTGCCTGGTCTTTGCGATCTTCTTTGGCATCATGCTTGTTGTTGATGGTTTAAAGCTGTTTACCGCAACCACAACCATATCGGCGCTGAGTGCCATTCAGGATTTCGTGATCGACTTTATGTTTGGTGCCGTGATCGGTGTTGGTGCCTATCCGATTTTTGGTACCCGAGTCTGGTGCCGATACGGATGTCCGATGGCGAGTGGAATGCGACTGGTTGGAAAGTTCTCCCGGAGCAAATTTGCGGTTGTACCCAACGACAAGTGCAAAGGTCTTGGGCTGTGTACGCAGGCCTGCCCGATGGGAATTGATGTCGCGGCCTATGCGCACAAGGACAAGAAACCGATCGAAGTCGCGTTTGGATTAAACGACACGCCATGTATCGGTTGTGGCGGGTGCATTGATGTCTGCCCTGTTGATGCTTTGAGCTTTGCACCCATTTCCGGCCGTGAAAATTCCGGACTCGCCATCGTATCGAAAGACTGATTGTCATCAGTTCCAACAACTTGTGAGCGGTTCGGCGCTAGCCGCCGGTGGGTAGTGAATCTGGGACCGGTGACATTTTATTGGCGATGAGGTTCTGGCTCAATCGTTACGAATTACCTTGCGTTTGGGTTGTTCTTGACCCACCGGCGGCTAGCGCCGAACCGCTCACATAGAACTTCTGCAAAGTTGTTTTCCATTGATAGCAGGCTCGTTGGTGATTGGTGCCCAGGCAAAAAAACAGCCCGTCGCCCACTGAGGTATGGGCGACGAGCTGCGACATCAGGCCGATGCTATGTCGTGAAGGCATCCACCCAATTCTTCACACTGATAACCAGCGTCTCTACAGGGTAAATGCGCGCACGAAGACTTTATTTGAGTGATTTCGAATGAATTCGAGAATTGCCGAAAAAGGTTGCCCGCAGCTACTCGATAAAGATGACTTCTTCTGCCATGGGTGCACCGATGACAGCGCCATCCCAGTGCTCCCACGCATCGGGATGAGGCACCACGGTTTCATAGACGACATAGGGAGCGTCCGGCTGGATCGTTCGCGGCGATTGCTTGCGCGGACGAGTCACCGAAACAATACCGTTTCGATCAGGTTTTCCCGTTTTGCCAATCTCGCATGGAGGCAGTTCGGCGATTAGCGCGGCGAGAGGAATCACATTGGATCCGCGAGCCGGCCAGGTTGCACGGAACTCATTACCAGAGTCCGTTTTGATATTCTCGTCACCCCACCAGAACCAGCCGCCGGAAATGATACCGACGACTTCCTGCCTGTCATTGAAGATTGGTCCACCTGAATCACCAGGCAACAAGGTCTGGTCTGCGTAGATTTTTCGGGAACTTGTAGGGTCCGATGCCTTGCCAACAAAGTGCCGCAACCCTTTTGAAAAGTCGAATCGTCCGCCAAGTCCGACAAACTCAACAGGTTCTCCCCGTTCAATTTTTCGGGAACCAAGTTTTGCTGCTGTCATTTCTTTGGGCACCCAAACCCATAGCATGGCGACATCCATCTCGGCGTTTTGCATGACGACCTGACAGTCGACAGCTTTCGTACCATTCTGATACTCGACCCGAATGTCCGACTGTTTCTCCGCCTGGTCGATTACGTGCTGAGCTGTTGCGCAATATCCGAGATGCCCTTCGCCTTCCGTTGTGTTTCGGTCAACGTACAGCAGAACACCGGTCCCGATCGACTCACCTACGACGACTTTGACAACCGACTGATGGTGTTTTTTCGACTTGGTCCATCGCCATAGCGTTGACATGTCATCACGCGCTGGCGTTGGGCCCTTGGCCGGTTTTGGAACATTTTGTGCCTGTGCAGGTGTAGAATTGGCGAACAAAAACGCTGCCAGGCACAAGCTGCAAATAGTGAAGAGTCGCCGCATATTCTTTCATTCCGTGACTTGGTTCCGTTTGCCTCGCTGTTCTGTGTAACCGGAAACCGCAATTTCGAGAAGCAAATTTGGTCAATTTTTCGCCAGAACGCATTTTTCCCGTTCGCAGCGGCAGCTGGCAAGAAATCGCCAGTGACAAATGCGTGAAGGCGATACCCTCACATTCAGTAGGCGGCTGAAGTACCAGATTCGCGTGGTTGCCGGCAGAAACGTCGACTATTCTGTGGGCGAATCATCGCTATCGACGACTTGACCTTCGACAACATTCGGGTCGATTTGACCACCCCAACGTCGGTATGCCTCAGGATTGGCACCTGTTGATGAAAACGTCTGAAACTGGAATCGTCCCTTCATCCACCTGGCAAGAACTTTGCGATAGACAGCTCGGCAGGGCGGAAACAGAAGTGAAAATCCGAACACGTCCGTCATGATTCCTGGCGTCACGAGAAGGGCCGCCGAAACGAGAATCATCCCGCCATCCATGAGCGAATCCGTGGGCATCTTTCCGCCTGCGAATTCGTTATTGATGCGGGTCATCGTGCGGAAACCCTGCAGTCGACACAACCACGCGCCCAGCATGCCGGTAAAGATCACCAGTGCAAACGTCCATCCACCGCCGACTTGACCAGCCATCCACAGCAGCAGGTACAGCTCCGCCATGGGCAGCAGGATGAACAGCAGGACAAGGATACCGAACAAGGGAGGTCTTCCTTTCGGTAAGACGGTAAATCGCGACGACAAATTACAAAAGGCAAGGCGCAAAAAAATGGAGCAGCAAATCTGCTGCTCCAATCTTAGGCGAGTCGAGCCGGGAGGCAATGACGGCGAGTCAAAGGAGTCCCGGTATTCAGCGGCGGAGTACGCTATCGAAGCGTATTTTCGCCATTCAGCGAGGCGGCCAGTTCAGCAAACGCCTCTGCGTCTGCCCGATTGCCCGAGTTCTTGTGCATCGTTGCAAGGTTGCCGTAAGGAATCGCCAGCGACTCCGGTTGCAGAGTACCCTGCACGACGGCTCGCTGGAGAATGTCCGTCCCCTGCTCTGTCAAAGCGATGGCTCGCTTGGAATTTTCCAGCTGCCAATAGCTGACACCCATACTGACGAACATTTCGCCATGGGTACCGGGGTCGGCAAGAACTCCCGGAGGAACTTCGCCGGCCAATAGTGGCTCGGCCTTGCGATACCAACCAATGGCCTCTTCGTGATCAGCTTTTTGCACTGCGTGCATCGAACCGACGTGAAAATACAATCGGCCAACCAGATACCGCTGCTCAGGAGTCGACTGTCGGTTCCGCGCACTTGCCTGCAACAGCTCGAGGGCTTCGTCAGCCAGTTCAAGGGCGACTTCTTCGTTACCACGAATTCGTTCCAGCCGCACAGCCTCTGCGAGACCGGCTCCCATCTGCCACTGGATTCGGGACTTGCCACGTCCGTCGACGTTGGCAGCAACGAGATCTTTGCCTCTCGCCATCATTTTATCGATGGTTTTCGTCGGGTTCTTTGTGGACCGGACATCGCCAGAGGTAGCAAGTTCCTGTCGATCGACTTCGAGATACCAGGCTGCGTCTCCCTGATCCCGGTCAACGTACTCATCCACGAGGGCACGAGCCCGGCTGAGCCATTTTGGGATCACAGAATTCTGACTTTGAAAGTCGCCGAGACTAATATCACGGGCAATGGCGATATGCGACTTGATGAGTATTTCCTTGGCCATTCTTCGGACCGTGAAATCTCTTTCGTTTGCAAGTGGAGCCGCCAGTTCGATGGCTCGCAGGTGATGGTCCATGGCCACTTTGTAGTCCGCATCGGAACCATCCGCCGTCAGATCACCATGCAACGCCTCACCACCGGCCCGTAGGACTTGTGGCAAGTCATCGCGACTGAGCAAATCGTCAATGATCCGGAATGCCGCGTCATGATTTCCATTCGTTGCCAGAATGTCTGCCTTGAGCAGCTGGTACCGGCCATTGTCTGAATCGTAATGAGCCGCTTTTTCCACCGACTGCATCGCGTCCTGGTAGCGACCAATTTCCGCAAGAATCTTCGCGCGAGTCGCGTGAGCCCGTGCGTAGCGAGGACTCATTTCAATCGCCTGGTCGAGATCTTCAAGGTTCTTCTCGTAGTTGCGATCAAAGTCGTATTCGGCTCGCATCACGAATGGTTCCGGATTGACTGGTTCGAGCTGAATTTTCGAAACCAGCATTTCCGGATCGCGAGAATCGAATGCGAACAGGACGCCTCGTTCGGGAAACGCCATGCCCATTACATTGCCACGAGGATCAGGAATCGCACACGGTTCAACATTTGCGATTCGCAACTCGGTAGCGCAGTGAGATGGATCGAGCACATCATTTAAGTGAATGAGAACCGACACCACCGTATCCTTGATGACGGTTACATCGACCTGACGAAATGGATTCGCCCGGTACTTGATAATGCGGCTGGAAGGACTTTTTACGATCTTGAATGGTTGGCCCCACAGGTCGAGGAGATCCTGAAGGTTCGACTGACCAACCGTGATGCCGCGAAACTTGAGTGGTCGCAATCCAAAGTCGTCGACTTCTTCTGCATCTTCAATTTCGCCGTCGAGCAGCGCTTCAAGCTCTTCGATCGTGAGCTTCTTTCGTGGGGCTGGTTCCTCCGCCGAAACGGGCTCCAGCTCAGGCAGTTCTTCGTCAGCGATCGGCGCGGACTCATCGACCTCTTCGGCCTCGACTGGATCAACTGGATCAGCCGGAGCTTCTTCCGTCGCGAGTTCTGGCGATTTGAATACCGGTTGTTCGGTATCAGCTTCCGTCGGTTCGCCAGGTTCTGGCGCCTCGGTATCAAAATGTTCCGAATGTGTGATCGCCGGTTCCTGAACAGGCGTTACATCGCGAAACTGCCCAAAAGCCGGATTGGCAAAAGTCGCCATTCCCACCAGCAGGAGCACGCAGGAAATCAGTATCGCCCATGACGAGTTGTTACGCCGCATCGAGGTGTTCCTCCATGAACACGAATAACAAAGTGCGACTCGCACCTTCCGTATGTGTATCAACTACCCGTTTGTACCGGGGTTTGACTGCCTAATTTGTCGGGCAGATGGTACCTGGGTGCATTGCCTGAGTCCAGAGAAGTCGATCGTTGACAGCTATTCATCAAAAAAGACAAACCGGAATCGTCTTCGATATCGACCACTTCCAACGCGATCCCCATTGGATTTTGAAGGGAAACGGACAACACCACGAATTACCAGGTTAACCCCCCGGCAATTGATTACCCAGGTTTCGCAGTTCACGACATCGCCGATGTCGACTCTGGCATTGCTAGCGTAGTCAACCGGGCAATTGCTTCCGCAACGTCGCGCTCGTCCTTCGATGGTTTGTCCAAGTCAGATTGGAGGAGCGCAATCGTTTCTTCAATCAAGTCGCATTGTCTTTGCGTGAAGAGGACGGGCGCTCCAGTCACCGGTTCCACCGCCACCAATTGTGTCGCTACTGCAGCAAGGAGATCTTCGACACCGTTTGCAGAGATTGCGCTCGTCCAGACAATCGGTCCATCGAACGGAATGGCTGCCTTTGAGAAATGGTCCCTCAACTGCTCTTCGGCTTTTGATCGCGCATCGGATGTCGCATGCAGCTCAGCGCACAAGTCGATTTTATTAAGAACCAGGATGTCTGGCGTGGTTCCCTCCGTCAGAACATTCAGTCCGGAATCCAGCTTCGCACCGACCATCGAACTTGCATCGAGCACCAGCACCACGCAATCTGCATTGATCAACTGTTCGCGTCCTCGCGCGACTCCTTCCTGCTCAATCTCGCAATCGATCTCGCGCAGGCCAGCGGTGTCTGACAATTCAACAGGCCAGCCACCGATAGAAGTCCTCGTAGAAACGACGTCCCGAGTCGTACCCGGTTGATCGAACACAATAGAACGATCAAAGCCGAGGACTGCATTGATCAAACTGCTTTTTCCAACATTGGGCGGTCCTCCAAGAACGACTTGCCAGGAAGAGGTGAGGTGCTTACCGATGTCAAAAGTGCGGAGGAGAGAATCGAGTTTTGAAAGTGCTTGATCACAGGATGGGCAGTCCTGACCGTCCCGGCCAGCCTGCAGGCTCGTGATTATGCTCTCGACTTCATTCGCGAGAGCGCCATTCAGCTGGTCGAGCAGAATCATTGCGGCTCTTTCCGTGGTCGCATGTTGAAGTGCGTAACGCGCCTCGTCTTCAATACGCGCTGCGACTTTGAGGGATGCTCCTGATTCGACAATGTCTTTGCCGCGAACACATCCACAAGAGACCAACTGCGAGATGATCCGCTCAACCGCCGCGATTCCACCGTGGCAATGGATCTCGATCTTGTGAGCCGGTTGATCGGCGACTCGCACCACGACGACTCCTTCGCCAACAGAGTCAGAAGCGGAAGCAGATTCTTCAGTCGCCGGTGCGGTCCAGATGCCGTAGCAAATTTTCCGCAGGGAAACGCGACTTAGGGGAAGCTGGTTTGCCCTTTGCAGGAACCGATCGACGATTTGAAGTGCATTGGCGCCTTCGACAGCGACGGTTGCGACGGCCGATCTACCCTTCGCCGTTAGCTGCTTGACGGTACAACCGCCCTCGGAAGAGAAAATTTTCCGGGAATCGCTCCTTTTTTCCGTACGACTCATTGGGTTACCGGATCGAAGGGGATTGCGGGCATATTGTCCGGGCGAGATAATTTAGGGTTCGGTTCGAGTCAAAATCGGGGCTACCCGTTCTGGTTCGATCATTAAGTGTACTAACGAATGCGACTCGGAGAAACGCGATGCCACTTGTCCCTTTGCGAACCCTTTTGGATCACGCCGCTGAAAATGATTACGGGCTGGCCGCGTTCAATGTTAACAACATGGAGCAGATCCAGGCCATTATGGAAGCCGCGGCCGAAACCGATTCGCCCGTGATCGTGCAAGCTTCCCGCGGTGCCCGCAAGTACTCGCAGGATAACTACCTTCGCCATCTCATGCTGGCGGCTTCGGAACTTTATCCGCAGATTCCGATCACGATGCATCAGGATCACGGCAACAGTGTTGATACCTGTCAGAGTGCCATCGAAAACGGTTTTACTTCGGTGATGATGGACGGCTCGCTGAAAGAAGACGGCAAGACGCCGGCTGATTTCGACTACAACGTCAAAGTCACCAAGGCCGTCGTCGAGATGGCTCATCCACAGAACGTTTCTGTCGAAGGCGAACTTGGTTGCCTTGGATCGCTCGAAACGGGAGAAGGCGAAGCCGAAGATGGTCATGGAGCCGTCGGCAAATTGTCGCACGACCAGTTGCTCACCGATCCTGACGAAGCCGAGCAATTTGTCGCAGCTACCGGCGTGGATGCGTTGGCAGTTGCCATCGGCACAAGCCACGGGGCTTACAAATTTACCCGTAAGCCGGACGGTGACGTGCTGGATATGGGTCGCATTGAAGAGATTCACAAGCGACTGCCGAACACGCACCTGGTCATGCATGGTAGCTCGTCCGTCCCGCAGGAGCTGCAGGATATCATCAACGCGCATGGTGGTTCCATCAAGCAAACATGGGGCGTGCCTGTGGAAGAGATTCAGCGTGGTATCAAGAGTGGCGTCCGCAAGATCAACGTCGATACGGATAACCGGCTGGCAATTACCGGAGCGATTCGCAAGGTGCTCACCGAGTCGCCAGAGAAGTTCGATCCTCGCGATTACCTAAAACCGGCTCGTGCCGCGATGAAGGAAGTCTGCATTGCCCGCATGACTGCCTTTGGCCAGGCTGGTAACGCATCGAAGCTTCGCACGGCTGGCGTAGCCTAGCATTCAGAAGTTCCAGGATCGCTCCGCCGATCCAGCGTTAAACTAATTCGATTGCGACGGGTGTTCTTGCCCGTCGCATTTTGCATTTCTCCCGGGTCAGCGTCGAACGCTGGCCTCGAAAATATCTTTTCTCCTTGCGGGCTTGGTGCCTATAATATCCTTATGAATTACTTTAAGTCTCTCGTCGTCGCGGTCGGCATTTTCGCCACCAGCGTCTCTACAACTTTTGCTCAGTCCGAAGCAGCTCCTGCGGAAGCGTCTGCAAAATCAGTGGGCATCGTGGCAGAGGCACCGGCCGAAGGCCGCAGTGTCAAATGCGAACAGGGATTCATGGTTCCCTACACGCAAAAGCTCGAAGGCACAGACGCCGAAATTGAGATGGTGCCGATCCCCGGCGGCGAATTCAAAATTGGCAGTCCCGATTCCGAAGAGAACCGCGGCGAAGACGAAGGCCCACAGGTAACGATCAAAGTCGCGCCGTTCTGGATGGGCAAGTACGAAATTCGCTGGTCAGAGTACCAGTCGTTCATGCAGCTTTATGATCTGTTCAAAAAGCTGGAATCGGAAAAAATTCGAACGGTGACGGATGAAAACCAGGTCGACGCGGTAACGATCCCGACTCCCCTCTACGATCCCAGCTACACCTATGCGAACGGCGAAGAACCGGAACAGCCAGCGGTCACGATGAGCCAATATGCTGCCAAGCAATTTACCAAATGGGTATCGCGACTGACTGATGATTTTTACCGGCTGCCATCCGAAGCCGAATGGGAATACGCATGTCGTGCTGGTACGACGACGGCGTACAGTTTTGGTGACGATGCTTCGAAACTGGGGGAGTACGCCTGCTACTTTGACAACTCGGACGATGTTACTTTTCCCGTCGGCCAAAAGAAGCCAAACCCGTGGGGTCTGTATGACATGCACGGAAATGTAAGCGAGCTTGTCCTCGATCAGTACGTGGCGGATCGCTATGGCAACTTGTCAAAAGATGGCGTCGATGCGAACAGCGCAATCGTATGGGGAACAAAGATCTTTGGGCGAGTCGTTCGCGGCGGCAGTTGGCAGAGCGATGCGGAACTGTTGCGTAGTGCAGCGCGGGCCCAGTCGGATGACTGGCGAGTCGAAGATCCGAACATACCCAAGAGTCCATGGTGGTTTACAGATGAGGATGCCCTAACCGTTGGATTCCGTATTATCCGTCCTCTGGATGCACCGCCAGAAGCCGACCGGAACAAATTCTGGGATCCGGATGCGACCAAGATTTCGATTGCGGTTGATAACCGAATTGCCGAAGGACGCGGCGTTTATGGGCTTGTTGACCCGGATTTGCCCGAAGATCTTGAGAAGGTGAAATAACTCACTTCTTTCGTAGCATTCTGGCTCATTCCGTGCAGCCGTGACATTCTGGTGCACGGTCGGCCCCAACTCTATGCGTCTGGTGTGGAAAAGTACTTAAATTCCACAGCTGGACGCTAGAATGGAAACTCTAACTAATCCTCAGTTCTTACGGATTTCTCTACAGGCTCAACATGTTCAATAACCTGTTCCAGATATTGCGCGATCAATTCACCGCAAAGATGAAAGCCGCGAGTTCGAATGCGACAGCCGGCCGCCGCCGCCGACTGGGCGCGCATCACCAGCTTCGCTTCGAGTCACTGGACCCACGACTGGTACTGGCCGCAGTCCCCGGTACCGCGACGCTCACGGATGGCGTGCTGGAAGTATGCGGTACGGACGCCGATGACGTGATTATTGTTTCGCTCGGGCCCGATGGTGGCATCTTTGTTGGCGGCGACTTTACGAGTACGCCCCAGTCGTTTGATTTGAGCGATGTGACTTCGATTCGAATTACCGGTGGTACGGGTAACGATACGATTGTTTCGACGTCGTTGCCGATGTCTGCCACGTTCGATGGCGAAGCCGGCGATGACACGATTTTCGGTAGTGCGTTTGACGATTCGATCACGGGCGGTGACGGAGTTGATCTCATTATGGCCGGTGCAGGTGACGACACCGTCAGCGGCGGTGCTGGAGCTGACACGGTGTTTGGCGGTGACGGAGCCGACATTCTCAACGGTGGAGCAGGTGACGACTCACTCGTAGGCAATGCCGGTGACGATACGCTGAACGGCGATGCCGGTGTCGATATTCTGTTGGGTGCGGAAGGTAGCGACACGGCCAATGGTGGTGACGGAAACGACATCGTGGTGGGCGGTTCGAGCGAAGACAATCTCTTTGGCGACGCAGGCGACGATCAACTCTTTGGGCTTGATGCTGCCGATACGATCGCGGGCGGAGCAGGACTGGACCTGATTTATGGTGATGCCGGCAGTGACATACTGACTGGTGGCGATGACGCGGACCGGATTTTTGCCGGCGCGGGTGATGATACGGTGGAGGGAAATGGCGGCGCTGACATTCTGGTTGGCGACGACGGTGCTGACTCAATCATGGGTGGCGCGGACGATGATGAAATCTATGGTGGAACGGGAGCTGATGCGGTGGCCGGCCAGGCAGGAAATGATTCGCTGTTTGGCGGCGTCAATCGGGACGTGCTCATTGGTGGAGCCGGTAGTGACACACTGCGAGGTCTCGGTGCCGACGATATTCTGATTGGCGGTTCGACCGACAGCGACAACGATGGTGCCGCGCTGGCTGGTCTGGCGAGTACCTGGTCGTCGACGGATGATTACGAAGATCGCATCGAAGACTTGCAAAGTCAGATTGCCTCCGGCGCGACGGATGATGGTGCGATCGACACGCTGGAGGGCTCCGAGGGACGTGACTGGTTCCTGACGGGCGACGCTAGCGACGAACTGGATAACGAAACCAATGAAGTCGCGTTAGGGCGGGACCTCGCCATATCCAGCGACTCGTTCACCGCGACGATTGGCGAAACGCTTACGGTTTCCGCGGCGGATGGAGTGTTGGCAAACGACATTTTACCGAATCGAACGACATCAACCGTTAGCACCACGCCGGTTGCGGCTCCACTCAACGGGACGCTTGTTCTGAATGCTGATGGATCGTTCGAGTATACGCCTACAGGTACTGCGGTCAGTGATTCGTTCACTTATCTGGTCACCGACTCGACCACCGGTGAGACGGCACAGGGAACCGTCGATATAACAATCGGCTCGTCCAACACAGCACCGATTGCCGCGTCACAGGTATTTAATGTCGTTGCCGGCTCTGACTTTACGGCCGCTGCGGGAGCCCTGCTGGAAAACGCGACAGATGCGGAAGGTGATTCATTGACTGCGGAACTCGGCACGCAGGCTGCCAATGGAACGGTAACGGTGAATGCCGACGGATCGTTCCTCTATACACCTGATGCCGGCTTCTTTGGATTCGACGAGTTCACATTCACGGTTTCCGATGGAACCGCGGAATCTTCAGCCGTAACCGCGGAGCTCATTGTCAGCGGTGAAAATCAGTTTGCCATCTTTGAAAACACAGCAGAAGGCGCCATCGTTGGCAGCGTTACTGCGCCAGCGTCTATTGACACCAGCAGTGCGATCTACGACTTCACTTTGCCGAGTACCAGCCCGTCCGAATTTCAGTTGAATCCTGATGATCACATCACGGGTGACCCCACGGCCAGTCTTTATCTGATTGACTATCTTGATTACGAATGCCCAATCTGTGCGGCATTCCATCCCGTCGTCAATGAACTGGTCGAAGTTCTTGACGACGATCTCGCATTGATTTCCCGACATCGTCCGTTGACCAGCATTCACCCGAACGCGATTGTTGCTGCACGAGCCACCGAAGCCGCCGCGATTCAGGGTGAATTCGAAGCGATGGCCGATATTCTGTTCGAACGCCAGTCGGAATGGAATTCTCTTTCGCAGATAGACGCGATCGCTGTCTTTGAAACCTACGCAGCCGAACTGGGGCTGAACGTGGAACAGTTCCAGACCGATGCCGCGTCCCAGGAAACACTTGATCGCATCCAGCGAGATGATAACGAAGCCATCGCGCTGGATATTAACAGCACACCGACATTCATCCTCAACGGTGTACAGATTAACGGATCAATCGACGTAGATACGTTTGCGGAGACGATCCGGGCTGAGTTGGATGCATCCACCAATCCATTCACCATTGATCGAAATACCGGTGAGCTTCGAGTGCGTGATGCATCCCTTCTGGACTTTGAGAGCGGTGAAGACCTGACGGTCGATGTGCACGTGAATGACGGAACCAATACCGAGACGATATCCGTGTCGGTTCGCCTGGGGGATCTCGACATTGATACCGGTATTCCAGAGCTTGCTCCTGGTGCGGTGCTAACCGCGACTGGCACGGGACTGGAAGTATTTGACTTCAAAACCGGTACGGGTGAAACGCCGACCGAGAGTAACAGAACACGCCTCGAATACGTCGGATACCTTCCGAACGGTGAAATTTTTGACAGCAATTCCGACGCGACCTTCGCCGTCACGGGAGTCATTGACGGGTTTGCTGAGGGGATTCTCGGAATGACCGTGGGCGGACGTCGCCGCATCGTGATTCCGCCAGATCTTGGGTATGGTCCGAACGGAAATCCGCGTGCCGGTATTAGTGGTACGGACACGATTGTGTTCGACGTGCTGCTGAAAGAAATTATCTAGTCGGTGTCCGACGGAAGTGTAGCGTCTCGGGCGGCGCGAATCCCGGGCGAGAGAGACGAAATGACGCTACACCAAAGTTGAATGCGCTCTAGTCGGTGTCCGGCCGACGTGTAGCGTATCGGGCGGCGTGAATCCCGGACGAGAGAGACGAAATGACGCTCCACCAAAGTTGAATGCGCTCTCGAGCGTTTTTCACAATCCCGTAGCATGGGATTCCGATCGTTTCCGATCCATGTCATGAAAAGCCCCCGGGCTCGGAGACGCCCGGAGGCTGGGGTGTTGTAAAGTTGGCCTTGCAGCAGCGGATTTTGCATTGCCCAGAACGGACATGAACTGTTGCAGATACATCGACGCGTATGGCCGCTCCTCCCCGTCGCTAAGGCTCCGACCCTCCTCTCGCGACACGTGGTATGCCCTGCTCATTCTTCGCATGACACCACTGCGTCGGAGGAGGGTTGCTTGGGGCGAGCGGCTGCAATAAATCTGG
>CALHZT010000410.1 GCA_938040995.1 uncultured Pirellulaceae bacterium
CGGGAGGGCGAGGCTCCGTCCGAGCCGCTGAACTTGGCAACGCCATGAGCAACTCGGCGGCTCGGACGGAGCCTCGCCCTCCCGCGCCGCCGCACCACCACCGCCGCCACGCCACCGGGCCACCACGCCGAAAACGGCCGCAATGCAATCACTCACGCGTGAAACGACTGCCTCACAATATCCGGCTTCACAATGCCGGATTCAAACGTCCGACCCGTTTTTAAATTTGTTATCCGAATCCACGCCGGACTAAACAACATCGGATCCATCTTGTAAAAATCGCCACCCGCCGCGTTGAACAAATCAATGAACTTCTTGCCAAACGAAGCCGACGAATTACTCGGTACCTTGGCATAAATCTCATCGATGGCTGCGTCTTCGCAATTCACCCACAACTGGACGCGCCCGCCGTAAATGATCGCATCGTTTGTTCGTCCGATCGCCGTCAGATCGTCCGCCGCAACCGGAGGCATCGGGGCAACGCCAAACGCACTGACGACTTGCGACACATCAAAACCGACTTCATGGAGTTTGTGCATCGCAGTCTCTGCGGATCGAGCCACCACCTGCAGCGTTCCGGCAATGCTCGCGGTCCGCGCAACAACGAGCGTTAAATTCCGATGTTCGACTTGGCAATCGTCGGCCACCTGCTTACAGACTTCGACCGGAGGCAACTCCGATGACTCCAAAACTCCCACCGCCACATTCGTCGATTCCGCAGCAAACCCAATCTTTCCGTACAGTTCTTCTTTCGCGGCAGCGGCTCGCATTGGCCCGGACCCCATCGCGAAGAAATTCTCACCCGCAACTTTCCAACCCGCATACTGCGAAGCCAGACAAGCCGCCACCGGGTGATCCGTTCGCACGACGACTTCGGGGCCTGGATAGATGTGTGGACCAGCCGGCGACACACTCACCTGAAGCAATCCAGCCGCCGAGATCTCAGTCAGCGCGATACCGGCAGCAATTCCGCCGGGGGCTTTGACGCCCGCATCGATGACGGGCACGTTCACTCCGTCATCATGGTTAACAATTCGCAGTTCGTCGGCTCGATCGAGCATCTGCCCAACCAGCCGGTTTGATTTTTCATTAAGATTCATGCGACTATAATGTCCTGTTGGCGAAAATGGCTCAAGCAGCCCTACCGGTAGAACTGCAAAGTAAAGCTGGTCGGTGAGAATCTGTCCCGACCCGGCCCGACGCGAGAGCGCGTGAGCGAGGGATCTTGCCACCAGAATAGATCCCTCGCTCAGGCGGCTCAGGCGGCGGGTTGGGATTCTAACGAACAATCGACCGTCGCAGTTCGACCTTGCATCTCCTGGCAGCTCGGCCCGCCCTTTGACGGCCAGCCCTGGATGGCTTAAATTCCTACGTTTGGCTGGCTGCCGAGCAGTGGCCCTCGCGAGGGGGAGCCGTGAATCGGGTCAGGCCTTAACCGGAGCAGCCCTAAGCGGGGTACTCTTGTGCGAGGGCCTCTATTCGGCAGCAGCCTTTAATCTTGGACGTCAGCGTGAACCTGGGAAATCAAACGCTGCCTTGGGCGTCGAAAATTGCCTTGGGCGTCGCTCCAGCCTGGGCGAAAGGCGAGTGAGAATTTACCAATAAGACATCGGGCCTTAGCGGCTCAAGAACGCAAGTTGGTAAATTTTCTTCCGCCGCTCGCCCTAACGCGACTCCAATCGACAGCACCACGGACGAACAGACTGAATCATCATGTCGGACGAAACCCAAAAACCGGGTGAGTATATAGTCGTAGCCCGACGCTATCGTCCGCAGAATTTTGACCAGCTGGTTGGTCAGCAGCAGGCAACCCGGGCCCTGACGAATGCGATTGAAACCAATCGAGTTGGGCATGCCTATCTATTTACCGGAGCCCGCGGTGTTGGCAAGACTTCGGCGGCGAGGATTTTTTCCAAGTCGCTAAATTGCGAAAAAGGCCCTTCGGCGAATCCGTGCGATGAATGTGATATCTGCCAGAGTATCGCTGCCGGCAATGACGTGGATGTTCTCGAGATCGACGGAGCCAGCAATCGAGGTATCGACGAGATCCGTCAGCTTCGTTCGAACGTAAATGTTCGCCCCAGCCGGACGCGTTTCAAGATATACATTATCGACGAAGTCCACATGCTCACCAAGGAAGCGTTTAACGCGCTTCTCAAGACGCTCGAAGAGCCACCGGATCACGTCAAGTTTATTTTCTGCACGACCGACCCGGAAAAGATTCCAATCACGGTTTTGTCACGTTGCCAACGTTTCGACTTTGCACCAGTCGAAATGACAGCGATCATTGGTCGCCTGAAAGAAATCATTACGGCTGAGGGAGCCACTGCTGAAGATGCAGCTCTCGAACTGTTGGCTCGGCGTGCTGCGGGTTCGATGCGAGACAGCCAGTCGCTGTTGGAACAACTGCTCGCGTTCGGCGGTTCGGATATTACCGTCGATGGTGTCCACGCGTTACTTGGAACGGCAGACGGTGCAGCCGTCGCCGAACTCGCCATGTCACTGCTCGCCAGAGACGCAGCTACAGCGCTGGCTCATCTGGATGCGTCGCTGCAAAGCGGAGTCGACGTTGGACAACTGGCGGAGCAATTACTTGGCTACGTGCGAGACGTCATGGCGGCCACGGTCGGCGCGCCAGCGGAATTACTGCGGCACGCAGCACCTGGCGATCTCGATCAACTCAAATCAGTCGGTTCGGACTGGGGCGTCGAAACGATTCTTGCCGTTATCCAGATTCTGGATCAGGCACTGACTCGAATGCGATTAAGCGTCGATCGGCGAACGCTGCTGGAAACGGCGCTCGTGCGAATCAGCTACCTCCAGAATCTTCAGGACCTGGCTCAGCTACTTGCCACCGGTACGACGACTGCGATCCAACCGGCCAAGCCGACGAGTAAAACTGCAGCAGCAGGATCGGCTCCACCAGCGCCGAACGCCGCACCGCGAGCCATGCCGAAGCCGGGAACCAGCGCTAAAAAAAAACCGGCCGAAGAAATAAGTAATCCGGCCACCAGTGGTCCAGCGCCAACTAGCCCAGCGCCAACTAGCCCGCCAACGGCGGATAGCGCAAACACTGTCGTAGCGTCGGCAGCCGCAGCATCTGTCGCGGGCGCAGCTGCCGCCGTTGCGACTGCAGCCAGTACAAATTCGACGCCGGCGAACGCGGTTGCGGTTGAGCCGGCGAGTCCTGCGGCTTCTACCGCGCCTTCCATGGCGATAACGGCCAACAACGTCAAAGAAATCTGGAACACTGTCGCGAACCAACTTGGCGGCCTCGACGCCGAGGCCGCACGCAGTTGCGACAGCGTTGAATTGGTGGACGACAAGTTGATCGTAAAATTCGCGAAGGCCTTCAATGCGGAACGCTGTGGACGCGATTCCCGGCGACGCGAGCTCGAACAGATTCTTTTGCAAATCACCGGAAAGAAGCTTCTTATTGATGTCCAAGTCATCAATTCCGACGCCAAAGCGGCGGCGCCGGTTCGCCGCACATCGCAATCCGCATTGATCCGTCAGGCGATGAGCCATCCAATGATCGTCGAGGCGATGAAAATGTTCGACGCCGAAGTCACACATGTCGTGGAACGTCCAGCGGAAAAACCAAAGCCATAAGACCCGCGTAGGGCATGCCGCCCTTTGGGCCCCGTGCCCCTCACAAAGAAACAGCCGGAACGAAAAGGTACGCCATGTTCAAGGGACTTGGAAATCTCGGAAATCTCACCAACATGCTCAAGACGGCATCCGAAATGGGCGGCAAGATGGAAGCCATCAATGCTGAGCTCAAAGCCAAGCGGATCGAAGGATCAGCCGGCGGCGGGATGGTGACGGTCGAAGTCAACGGACTTGGTGAAGTCCTCAAGCTCGTCATCGAGCCGTCATTGGTCGAAAAGAACGAAGTCGGCATGATTGAAGACCTTGTCCCGGCTGCGATCAACCAGGCGGCTGCCAAAGCGAAACAGGAGCACGCCGAACTGATGAAGGGGTTGGCCGAGGGCATCAACATTCCTGGCATTGGTGACGCTATCTCAAAATTCACGGGCGCCGGCGAAATTGAACCGCCCGCGTAGCTTGCGGGATGACTACCGATCCTTCGTAGTGGATCTTGTTAAAGATCCTTGCAGCACCGCTTTCTACGACGACAAGTGAGCAGTATTGGCCGAGGGAAACTCGTTGGCGAACCGGCTGCGTGAGCTGCCGGGTGCTCAGGGCGGTCTGAATAATCATTGCCGGTACTTTAGCGCGGCCGGTTGGAAGCTTGCACGCTGATTACAAATTCACCAGGCAGCAGCGCTTTCCACAGACGATTGTGGGATCTTTAACAAGATCCACTACTTGTGAATTCAGATCGCTTCAGACCAACGCGCTGCTACCCTGAAAGGGCGCGACATGTCAGCCTGGGGCACAGCAAAAACGAGCCTGCGAGTTTGAGCGACGCCCCAGGAACCTGGATATCAAGACAGGAAGTGGTCGAGCCAAAATCCCAACATGTCTTCATCGTACCGAGACCGAAATGGAAGTGGCCAACCCCATTGCTTGCGATCTCGGATCATCTCAAAAGTTTCGAACACATTGCTCGATCGCCCAACCTCCGGGATTCAGAACCTGGGGCGACACGCGACTCGCCGGGGCTCGCCGCGTTTGCCAAACCGGCACCACTTCAAAACCGGACGCAAACGCGTGGCGGCTGATGGGAACACGACGATTTTTAACGCCCATCAGCCGCCACGCGTTAGCGTCCGGTTCGCCATATCAACGAGCGCTTTTCGGCTAGTACCGCGCTGCTCACGGATACCGTGCAGTTCTCCATTTGATTTGCAGCGCCTAGTACGTCAACGTAAAACCCAAACTGGCTCCATGCAACCACACACCATTGTCCGGGACCGCAAGATCGGTCCGCGCAATGGTCGCTGGCACCCGGCGGCTAATGTCCGAACCGGCGCGCGTCACATTCAACCATGAGTCCGGGCGGACGGCGTCAAAGAAGTAGAGAAAATTGTATCCAGCGTTGATCTGAAAATTTCGCGTCAGAAAATAACCCATGTTCAGACGCGCCTGCGGGATGACTCCAAACTCTCGCGACTTGCCAGTCCCGATCATGTCTGGCCCCACAATAAAACCGCCAGCGATTGTGTCATCGGCAAAGCCAGGCACAAACGAGCTGGTGGAACCATCCAGCCGCACGCGTTTCCTTACCTGCCCGATAGCAACCAGGCTGGTGAGCTGCGTACTCCAGCGACCACGAACCGATGACGACTGGAGCCCGAACTCGAATCCATGAAAGTCGTTTTCGGTGCGAATCTCATCATCCAGGGTGAGCGTCGTGCCTGGCACGAATCGCGGATCCGATGGCATCAGCGTCTCGCGGGAGCGGAACGTCTCGCCCAGGTGCATGTAGCGATATCCGTAAAGCAGATCCAGTCTTTTTTTCGTGCAGGGATCACAGGGATCGGCATTACAACACAACTGCCTACGCATGCAGATTGCCGCTGACCAAAGTTCGCTGCTGAAGTCCATTGTCAGATTGCCTTCCGTCAAACCTGACATATTGAATATCTGTGCGTCCTCGCCGCCGATGTCGGTGTTCGTAAATGGACGCGAGAGAATGCTGCCATTCGCCAAGTCACTATCGAACCGATTGCCAGGACTTCCCAACCCAAAGAACTCGCCCTGGATCGCACGACAATTGTCACAGCCTAGCCAGTAACCAAACGTCGCCCGCCCGCCGACTCGAAGATCATTCCCGAGGTTTCCTCCGAACAGGGAACTCGTCGACGGGTTGCTGAGCAGGCCAACACGCGAGCCAGGTGTACCAGCCGGATTGGAAGTCACCAACGGCCCGTTATTCAGTCCCTCCATGAACCACAGCAGTACTTCGCCTCTCGCCCAAAATCTTGCAAAATCCGCGGAGCCCGACGAAGGAGGTTCGGCAAAAACTGTTTCGACGTACGTTGGTTGGATATAAGTTGACTCGAACGAAGCGGGGATCGCGACAGGGAGTTCGGTCCTCGAGTAAAGCTCTCCGCCAGTCGCAGGTTGAGGTGCGTGGAGGTATGCCTGCTCCATTCCACTTCCGATGCCTTGGGCCGTTTCGATTTGTGACGCCGTCAGTAATCCATTCGCATCAATATGTTGCACTTGTTGAACAGACGGCACTGTCTGCTGAACCATCGGTTGATTAATTGGCTGGACCATCGGTTGAATGGTTGGCTGGTTCATCAGCGGCGGTCCGCCTACCTGCCCGGCAAGCTCCGCAAGACCGGAAAGCCCAACGTACATTCCTTCAGGCGCACCGGTTGCCGCCGCTGGAACCTGCGGAACTCGCGACACGGCTCCGTTAACCGCACCCCCAACCGGACTTTGGGCGCGAAAAGCAAGCTGCCCGCGATTATCTTGCGCGGCGGCAGTTGCCGCCAGGCAAGACAAGTACAGCAGGAACAGAATCTTGGTTATTCGAATTTCCACGTTTGTCGCTCCTCAGCGAGGCAATCGTTGGAAACAGCCGTGCAATTCTGGCCGTTTCCGTATCGTCACTAGAGTAGATCCCACTCGCCTTCAAGCGAGTAAACAAAATCAACGGTGCCAATCTCCGCCCGGGCTGTCTCCTGTTCCCGCGACTCGGCTCGCACATGCCTGAACCCTGTCACCTTGACATCGCGAACCGGTCCATTCACGCGTGCCACATTGCCCGAACCGGTTAGCTGATCATTTGAACCAACGTCCAGGAACTCTGCATGGTCATCTCCGGACTGGGAAGTCGCCTGAACTCTCGCGAAACCGTGAGCACGATTCTCAAACCCGGCTCCGGTCATCGAGCTCGTCTGGCTACCGCTGGTAAAGATGTCGTCGCCGGTACTATCAAAGAAGAACGCCACATCGTCGCCGCCTGCCGCGAAGACATCCGTCGTCGAGACACCGGTGACTCGATTGATAAAGCCCTCGCCACGACTTTCTACAAAGCCGGGTCGGGAGACGAGCACATCATCAGCGCTTGAACCATGTATCTCCGCCGAATCATCGCCCCCGCGACTGGCATTCACCTTGTTCACTTCGAACCCGGTTGCCGTGTGCGAGTAGCCGTCGCCGGTGAAGCTGGCCTGATTCGGTCGAAGCACAAACTGGTCGTCCCCTGCACTGTCGATAAAAGTCACCTCATCGTGGCCACCCACGACGGCTCGGGCATCCGTTGTTTCAAATTTCGCCAGCCGCAATTCCGTACCGGCGGACAACATTTGCGAGAACTTCGGGTAGATTCGCAGGATGTCATCGCCGGAACTGTCGTAATAGACGGCTCGATCATGCCCGCCCATCGGCGCGTTGCCAATGACCATCCGGAATCCCTTTGTTTCGTTGCGGTACGTGTTATCCAGCGACCGCATCGACGTATAGTTCGAAGCCGCCACGAACACATCGTCGCCCGAACTGTCGACTTGATAGACGGTATCCTCGCCGGCATGATCCGACGCCAAAATTCGCTCAGCCGAATAGACTCGCACGTCATAGTCAGCATGCACAAGCGAAGCCATTCCCGGCTGGAGAGTCACGCGATCAAATCCGGCGGCTCCCGCAAGGTCGGCTCGATCCTGTCCGCCACGTCCGCGGAAGATAATGCTGTTGATCGCACTCGCGTCGTAGGTGTATCTCGTCGAATTGACAATGACTTCATGGTGACTGGTGCCCATCTGAATACTGACCGTATCGTCACCATTGGTGCCTTCGACGATCAACTGGCCATCGGCGATCTCGAAGAAGTGCACGTTGGACATGTCGACTGCAACCAGCGGAGGATTCAGGTTGACTGCGCCAGCGCCGCTGTTGTTGGTATCATCCTGATTTGATGTCAGGAACGGGTCCTTGCCGTCAAAGAGTGGATCCAGGCCGGCTTCGGTGAACTTGTAATCCGCCGCGCTAAAGTTCGGAGGAACGTTCAACAAGTCGACAAAGATCTGGTCATTCACCGACGTGTCGCCGCCAAACGAGCCAGCAACCTCCGCACCGTCATAGAAGGCTTCGGGATGCTCCTGAATCAACGTGTAAGTTCCAGGAATCATTTGCTCAAAGATATAGTTGCCGTCCGCATCCGTGGTCGTTGAGAGCGAAACCGGATTCCCATTAAGGTCCGTTCCTTCCAGCCGTATCACCACGCCCGGAATGCCGACTTCGCCAGCATCCATGACACCGTTCTGATTCGTGTCCACGATGACCATGCCGGAAATTTCGCCGCCGGCAAGCAGGAACGGAGTCGGACTGGTGTTGTTCGTCGGGTCTCCGTCGCCGTCAGGATCGGGATCGTTGCCGAGCACGGATTCGTCCATGTAGGTGACGCCGCCAGCGTGGTCATTCACGACCGTGACCTGATTTTCAAACTCGCCAAACGTTGGATTCGTGCCAATCTCAACGCGAATATGGGCGCCTTCGCCGGGAGACAGCGTACTACCCGGTACGACGAGATTGTCGCTGCCGGATCCGTCGAACATTCCATTCACAACGAAGGTCGCTGGAGCTGAAATTGCCGTTGTCGAAAGCACCGTGTACTGACCGGCACCGAAAACCGCGTCCAGGTTGTCGTTCAGAACGATGTTGGTCGCGTCGGTGTTGCCGAAGTGTTCGACGAAGAAGTCGAAGGTCACACTAAAGTCGCTATTATCGACGGCAGCGTTCTTTGCGACTCCCAGCGTTGCATCCGGATCCAGTCCGCCACCGATGACGCTCGCATTGTTGTTGGGGTTACCGTCGCCATCGGGATCCGGATCACTACCAGCGACTGATTCGTCGACGTAGATGCCACCGTTCACATCTTCAGCAGTGATGGTGACTTGATTGTCAAAGTTACCAAGCTCATTCCCCTGCGTGTCCACGATTTCGGAGACATTCACAGCGATTTCGATGGTCGCCGTCTCGCCAGGCAATAACGAACTACCGGCTGCGACGAGTTCCGCGTCCGAACCGCCATTAAACCCGGCGTTCGCCGAAATACTCGGTGGCCCGTCCAACAACACAACATTCGCCACGGCATAGTTTCCGGCGCCGAACAGCGCGTCGAGATCTTCTGGCATCGAAATATTCAACGCCTCGATATTTCCAAAGTGCTCGAGATGGAAGCGAAAGACGACGGAATCAGTCGCTGCATCCCACTCAGCTTCTTTGGCTGCACCGACTGTCGCATTCGAGACCATCAGCGGAGTCGCATCGTTGTAGCCACCGGTGTCGCCGGGGGCAGTCGAATTGGTCGAAGAAGGATCATCGCCGCTGTCGGACAAATCGGACGCGCCACTCTCGGCTCCAGTCGCCACATCATCGGCAACGACCTGCGCCTGATTGGTGATCGTCATCGTTGCGGCCACTGTCGCGTCGTAACGAACGACAACTTCGACTGTAACGCTTTCACCTGGAGCGATGGACCCATCGTCATTGAAAATGCTCTGCGTCGTATCGGCGACCCAACCGCCATTGGTCGTCGGGACGTCAGCCGCATTCGCAATGGTCGATGCCGAGATAACTGGTGCAACGGGAACACTGACGAACGCTGCCCCAAATTCACTCGCCACGTCGTCGAACAGGTCGATCCCTGTCAACGTGACGTTACCAGTATTCTGGACGGCGACCTGATACGTCACATCAAACTGATCAAGCGTGCCGGGCACCTGAACCGCCAACCCGACTTGGGCCTTCGATGCGTTAATGCTCTCAATCACAAGTGGAGTCGGATCGTCGGCCGTGCCCGTATCACCTGGCTCGCCAGTGTTCGTCGAGTTGGAATCAGTGCCGCTGTCCGAGTCATCCATTACGATGATCGGGCCGCCCGATGGGTCCGTGAGCGGGTTGCCCGCGTCATCAACAGCCGTTCCGCTCGCTGTCGCGGTGTTCGCAAGCATCGCACCGCCGCCAGCACTCGGATCAATTTCAACCTGGAACTCGATTATTATCACGTCGCCCGGCACCAAAGTCCCCGACGTTCCGTCGAACAGGTTCGATGCCGATGATCCGCCCAGTCCGCCGTCGTAGCCGGCAAGATTCGGCGCAACCGAATTCGCGTCAGATGGCCCCGTCGTGATGGTCGGCGCGGCGGTCACACCAACAAAGACGCCGGTTCCGAACTGTGATTCCAGATCTTCCGCGACTTGAAGGTTGGCGATGTTCACGGTGCCGGTATTTTCGAATACCAGTCGATAAGTCACGAGTGCATTCGCGTTTGGCAGCACGACAGGATCACCCACTATCGACTTGGCAACCGCCACATCCGGCAGCTGAATCAACGTCGCATCGTTGTGCCCGCCGGTATCTCCCGCTTCACCCGGGTTGGTATCACTCGGCTCGCTACCGCTGTCACTGTCGTCGGCGACTTCGCCAGTCGGACCATCGCCGGCGGCCATGGACTGATTCGAGATTCCGGATGAAGCACCCGACGCGTCCGGATCAAGCGTCGCTGTCAACGTGACAACCAGCGACTCACCGGCAGCCATCACCCCATCGTTGTTTAGAAGATTGCTACTGGCGATTCCACCGTCATACGGCGTGGCGCCGGCCGTTGCGCCGAAGTTCAATGTGGGGGCGGTGCCGGTTGTGACTCCCGATGCGTCGAGCGTGACAGAATCGACGCCTACGAACACAGCGCCCAATTGCGACACAAGGTCGTCGAAGAGGTCGATTCCCGTCAAGTCGGTGGTCCCGGTGTTCTCAAGTACAAGGCTGAACTCGACCACGAAGTTTTCACCAACCTTGGTGGCACTCGCGACGGTCTTCGTTGTTCGAATTTCAGGGATCGAGAGGATGGAAGGCAAGTCGTTATCCGTGCCGCCAGCATCAACGATCGAACCGTCGCCCGTGACGTCATCTACCGTCACCGTCATGCCGCCAAGACCTGTTCCGTCACCGCTGACCGACGCCTGATTCGACAAAGGCTGCGACGTAGAGTCCACGGCGTCTGGATCGACGACTGCAACGAAGGAGAACTCAAACTCTTCACCAACGTTCAGTTGCTCGGTGACTTGAGCCGGATCAATCACATCCACGGCGGTGTTCGCCGTTCCCCATGCCGAGTTCAGCACGGGCAGCACACCGGTGAAGCTGCCCGATGGAGTGATCATCGCGCTGTTGATCGAAATCAGTGCGTTGCCAAACTCGGATCGCAAATCCTCAGTCAACGAGAGGTTTGTCAGATCGACCGTTCCGGTATTCCGCACGGCAATGACGACAGGCACACTGTACGTGCCGTCCGCATTTTCCGTGATCGTTCCGAATTGCTTGCTGGCTCCGATCTCCGGCAACAAGAATCCGGTTGGATCGTCCATCCCACCAGAACCGTTGTTGGTATTCGGATCGCTGCCATCATCGGACAGGTCGTCCGCTTGCACGACCATTCCGCCGACCATTCCGTCGCCGGTGGCCTGGACCTGATTCGAATAGTCGTTGGGAGCCGTCGTATCTCCAATGTTCGCGTCGATGCGAACGACAAACGCGATGGTGAATGAATCTCCAGGAGCCAACAAACCACTTCCGCCGTCCAACATGCTCGTGGTCGCGTCACCATCCCACGCCGGCGTGCTCAGCAGTGGCAATGACGATCCCGCGGACAGACTGCTGGTCGTGATAACGGGAGCCATCTGGACGCTGTCAAATGCTCCTCCGAATTCAGCCGCCATGTCTTCGACGACTTGGAGATTGGTCAGATCCACGCTACCCGTGTTCTCGACCACAACGATGTATTCGACGTCGAAGACCCCCGTCGAAACGGGTGTAACGTTACCGATCTGTTTTGCGACACCGATATCACTGATCTCCAGCGGCGTCGCATCGTCCGCAGAACCAGTATCACCAGGCTCACCAGGGTTGTCTCCATTCGGGTCGCTACCGCTGTCCGAATCGTCCATGAACGTGGCACCGGAAGGATCGGTCGCACTACCTGTCGCCGAGTTGCTTAGCGACGAGGCGGTTCCGTTCGCGTCCGGATCGACTTCGACAGTAAATGTAACCGTCACACTGTCGCCCGGCACCAGCGTGCCGCTTGTTCCGTC
>CALHZT010000411.1 GCA_938040995.1 uncultured Pirellulaceae bacterium
CAGGCACCAACGGCGGCCACCTTAGTCGTTGCCTCACGGAAACATGTTGGAGCCAGTCCCATTTTCCGCTCGCTGCCCTGAAAGTGTGCAACTTCAAAACTTACGCGTCGGGCTTCCATTCAAGCGACCAAAATCGTACCCGAGAGGTTCAAGCGAGTGCCATGGGCCAGTGCGTGCTGCTCAGATAAAACGCCAGAGCCTTTTGGGTTCGCACCAGCAGAGCTCGTGGCTAAGGATCGTTCGATCAATTAGTGTCGAATCTCCGTTCATGACGACTCAATTGACGGCCTATCGCGCCTATGGCCGTCTTCCCCGCGAACGCGGGGACCCACTCCGAAGCGTATTAACGCTCAACGTCTTTCCCTGCATCAAAAAGCCAAACCGATTCAATGGATTCCCGCCTGCGCGGGAAAGACGGAGCAAGATCAGCCAGCAATTTCTCTAACGATCCCAAGCGAGGGAAGAAGGATGCATCAAAGAAGCGACCGCGAACAAGTTCGCGGTCGCAGAGTTTTGGGACAACAGGACGAAGCTTACGGGTTGAGGTTCAAACCCAGCTTTTCTTCTTCCTCTTCCTGAATGATGATCCTTGGAGTCACCATCATCATCAGACTCTGGGTTTCCCGGCCGATGCCGACATTCCTGAACAGTCGATTGATATACGGCAACTTGCTGAGCATCGGGACGCCCTGCTCCGTTCGACCCTCCGTCAGTCGTTTGATACCACCGAGTAATATCGTACCGCCGTCCGGTACGCTCACCGTCGTCGTCACCGAAGTGAATGCGAACGTCGGCAACTGAACCGTGGTGGCTCGGGCCCGGTTGGTCGCATTGTTGACAACCGTATTCGTATCATCCGACGGATCAATCACATTGGTACCTGTATCAGAATCCGAATCACCTTCGAACGTGAACGTATCCACATCGCCAATTTGACTGAAGAACGGCACCAGCGTCAGTCTTACGAACCGTCGATCCTGCGACACGACGGCTTGAACGCTAAGCGAAGTTCCTTCCGTCAACACGGTGATGACGGGCTGGTGAGCTGCGGCAAAGTCACCGACGACTGGAATGATCGACGAAACGAATGGTCGTTGCGACTGATCCGCTACGAACGCCTGCTGTCCATTGAACAGCGTCACCTTCGGAGCCTGCAGAACATTTGTCCGCGTGTCACCCTGCGAAGCCTCGATGACAAAGAATGCTTCAATGTCACTCAGAATCGCAAAGCCCAGTGTCGCGGCATTGGTCGCCTGGTAGCCACCGAACGCCGGCGTGGCGACTCCGAAGCCACCTTGTTCAAATCCAACATCCAGATCAACCGTTGGCAAGCCCGATGGGTCCAGACCAACGGTCACGCTTGGCCCATCGTCATCCAGAGCTTGCTGCTCCGCGAGACTGAGGCCCGTGTTGTCATCAATGTCAAAGTCAAAGTCGACTCCGATCCGCTCGAAGAAGTCATCATTCAGCGTAATGAATCGAACTTCGATCGTTACCTGAAGATCCTGGAGACGTCGCAACTGAGCCAACAAATCCGCGATTCGCTCGTGGACTTCCTGAGTTTGTGCAACAACCAGGCTGAGGTTCGTCGGAAAGCCCTGCAGCGATCCCGTTCCACCGACTTCTTCCCACGATTCGGGCGAGACGGTGGTTGTAATCAGATCAATCAGTGTGTCAAAGTCGGCTTGAGCACCACCACCAGCCTGTCCAGATGCACCACCGCCGGTCGAAACCGATGCGTTTTGTGGGGCTCCACCTGGAAGACCAAATTGTCCCAACTGATTCGCTCCCGCCAACTGGGCGATTGCCGATGAGTTCCCACCGTCACCATCCTGATTCAGCAGGAATGGACGCCGGTTGTAACCGCCCTGGTACTGGTTCTGCGGAATCATGTCGTAAGCTTCCCGCAACGCGGCAGGCAATCCGACGTTTGGATTCGCTGAGAAGTTTGGAATTGGAATGACAAGGTCAGCAACGTTATAGACGCGTGTCTGTACATCGCCGGCTCGAACCTGCTCACTGGTGACTCGAAGCACTTCATCCTGAACCACGTAGCTCAGGTGAAGCGGTGCCAGAATCAGATTCAGGGCACTCTTCAGCGAAACAGGGTTTGGCAACTTGATCGAAACGACCGTATCACTCGTCACGCCTTCGGCGGTGAGCCCGCTCGGATCGAGGAACATGTTGATTCCCGCGACCTGCGACAGCTTTTCAAGTACCGACGAAAGCGGTTCGTCTTCGAAGTAAACATCCACCGGTTCTTTGAGAGCTCGCTGAATTTCCAGCTCCGTCTCGCTGAATTCACGTCGGGCATCCGCCAGACCTTCCTTGCGACGACGGGTCAACTCTCCCCACTCGAACGCAGTCGGAAATTCAATATTCCCGCTCATCGGAGTCGGATCGACTTCGTTCAGGGCATCGGCCACACGTTCCTGATACCGCTGGCTGTTTGCGTACTGGTTCGCCAGTTGCCGGGCAACCTGTGCTTTCCAGAGCATGCTTTGCACGACGGGGTTCGACGGATCAATCTCCGCAGAACGTTTCGCGATCAAGCCAGCCTCCGGGAAGCGTTGCTGATCAATCAGCGTATTGAACTCTTCTACAAACTCCGCAAGCTGAATGTCGTTCCGTTCGCGCTGTTGGCGGATTCGCTTGATTTCTTCCAGCAGCGCCTTGTTGCGTGCGTCGTTTTCGATTCGACCGCGATTGGTTTCGATATACGATTCCATCTCTCGCGTCGCCCGATCGACTCGTGACAACAAGCGGTTGCGTGACGACTCATCGACGTCTGCCTCTGCCACAAACTGCTTTAGTTTCTTGAGCTTCTCCCAGGCGGCCATCGGATCTTCTTCGCGAACGGAGTTGATCGAAACCTGTTGCCTGGAGATGTCGGCCAGCAATCGGCGAACCTTGTCCTTGTCAACATTCGACAAACGGCCCGGTTCGGCTGGTTCGTCTCCTGATGGCGGAGCAGGTCCGCGGCTGGCCACAGGATTGTCCTCGGATCTGACGACTTGAAGAAGATCCTGCAATCGCTGTCGGCTGTCCACATCCAGTGACGATTCGTATCGCCACGCTTCCAGGAATAGTGACCTCGCACGCTCAAAGTCCTGTTGCGACAAGGCGCGTTCGCCCTGGGCAATCAGTCCTACGGCAGCGGGTGGTGGCGGCTGTTCCAGTCGCGGGTTGGCAGGTTGCTGGTTCCCGGATGCGATATCGCCAGCAGGAGCCAACGGTGGTGCCTCGAGTTGCGACGGCGACACAGGTGGTCGCCTTGGTGTCTCGACGACTGGAGCAAGTCCGCCAGGGGTTTCTTCATTGCTGTAATTCAGATCGGAAGCGGAAGGTGCTGCCGGAACCGGTGACCCAGTCGGCACGGCCGGACGGTTGTTGGTTGAAGTTTGCAACGAGAGCGGCGCCTGTTCAATCGGCGAATCGATCGTCGTTGGCGCCATTGGCGACGTTGGAGGCGACTGAACCATCTCTTGCCGAACGGTTTCGGCTGGGATAAGGTCCGGCGATACAGCAGGCGTCTCAGCCGTCAGGTCCAACTGAGCACCATAGTCTGGTGTTTGCGGCGAAAAGTCCATCGTCGTGGAAGTGTCGGTACTTCCGTAGCCTGGCACCGTCATGTTACGTCCCGATCCAATCGCGGTTGGCGACGTCGGATCGAGCGGCAAGGGCGTCGACGACAGGTCCGGAGCAACCGGCACATCGGGATAGACCATTTTGGATTGAAGAGCGACTCGCTGGTTCGGCTGAGCAGACTGATATTCAGTCGCCGGACCATCGGCGACGGCCAAGGATGCCGTTGGTGCGGCCAGTTCACCGCTCGCCAGCACGTTGCGTGAACGATCCGTTTGTGTCAAACCGGCAGGCGCCTGTGGCAAACCGGCAGGGGCTTGTGGCAAACCGGCGGGCGTCTGTGGCGCGCTTGCGTAGTTGCCAATTCGCTCTTTGCGACGATTGACTTCCATGAGCAGCATCCACGGTCGCTTGTCACCCGCTTCGTAGACGACATCGGGCACGCGAAGATCCTTTGCCCGTTGGGCCAGGGTTTCCGCGGTGGCAAGTTCGCCACGATCGAGAGCCAGTTCGGCTTCGGCCAACAATCGCAATGTTTCCGATCGTTCCTGGGCGTATCTTGCCCGTTGTTTTTCCAAAGTCGACGAGTTTATTTTGATACCGCGTTCGAGCAGCGAGTTGGCAGAGGTCTTCGACGCTCCGGCAACGCCACCAACTTTGGCTGGATCCAATAACGAGTCCGGAATCGCTGCGGCGACAGAAGATCTTGATTCTGATGCGGCTTTCGCCAGCTGCCCGGCGGGCACACCCTGTTCTCGCAGCGCGGCCGCCAGCGAGCGTGGTGAATACTCGTCGGTCCGAAACGTCGCTCCAGTCGCAATCGCACTTTGGTACCAACCGATGGCCTGTCCAAGTTCACCATGCTCCAGTGCGACTCGACCTTTTGCCAGGAATCCGGCGGCTTGATCTTTGGCGGCATTGGTTGCTTTAACGCCCGAAGCCTGTTCGATCACGCCTTCGACTGTCGACTGGGCATCCACGACGGCTTCGTCCAGATTTTCCATCTGGCTATCCGTCGACTTGAGATGCTCAATCGCCTGGCGAACGTTCTCAGGCGTTTCGACATAACGATTGAAGATCGAGTCGTAAGTGACGTTGAGCGCTTCGGCCCTCGACACATACCACTCGGCAAGTTCGACATTTCCCGCCTCGACGGCTTGTCTTGCTTTTTTGAGCAACCCATCGGCAGTTCGACGATCAGCGATCGAGCGAACCTGCCCACTGGCCGCCACGGTCAGGCAACGCGTGAGTAAGTCTCCCGCGTGTGCCGGTATGGCAGGCCAAAGTAACGCAGCCGCAAAAGCCGCGAGGATGGTTGTTTTGGCAGTTCGAGCCGAAGCGACTTGCAGCCCAGGGCGCTGTTGGCGACTGGATATCATTCCGTTTTTCCCACGTCGTAGTTTAGATGACCAACCGGCGTTCATCGGCATCGAGTTGTTATTTGATCGTTGCATGAATTCCGCGCGGTGCGTGAAAAGTAAAAGTTCCGTCAGAAGTATTTGAAAAGTCGCGGAACCTTACGGAGCCCTCAAGAGTGGGTCAAGGGCATTCACAGAAAGAGTGATTGTTTTTCTGACGCACGAATTCTCGGGAAAGAGTTGTTGGCAATCGCACTTTCGTCTTGTTGAAAAATTGCGTGTTCCCCGCATAAAACGGCGACTAACTCGACCTCAATCATGAAACCACGAAGCGATGACTGAATTGCTTGCATTCGGCGTCCAACACCACGAAAACCTAACGGCATTGCTGGCACTTCGTACGCGAAATAAGCCGCCCTGCACCGCTACAGCTCGCGTGGCCCGGCGCCACCATTGCCACTCTTCTCTATCGTGTGCCTATTGCCTGACTTTGGACCATTTGGATCACGCCCGATTGCAACCATTTCGAACCGGGCTTGCGATACCTTAAAAGTGTGGGTATTCCAAAGTCGAAGCAAAGCCAGGACAGGTAGTTTCGTATCACTGACATTTCGACTTTTGTTCATGGAGGAACAAGTCATGCGATGGATGCTATCGATCTTGCAGGTCATCTCCTGCCTGTCTGTCACTCTCATATTCTCCGGATGCGCAACCTTTGGCGGAGGCGGATATTCGCCCGTCGCCGAGCCGCAGTTTGTCCGCGGCGAGCCACATGACCTCGTTGACATCGCCGGCAATGTTCTCTCAATTCCGTCGAAGGTGCTCCTCTGGGATCGTCGAGTCGACAACCATGACATTTCGCTCGGCACCGAGTCAGCAATCCGGGACTACGTCGCAACCAACGGACTCGACAACACCAAAGTACGTTTCAACCAGTACGATCCGATGGATGAATGGAAACGACTTGTTCGCAACAAGTCGATTTCTCCGCTCGCTCGCTACACGGCGGGAACGATTCAAACACTCGGCTATACAATCTTCCCGGGCAGACTGTTTGGCGGAGACAAGTACAATCCGTACACCGATACCCTGAGCGTTTACTCAGATGTTCCTTCTCTCGGTATGGTCGAAGCCGCTTATGCGAAGAATCTACGTTCGCGAAAGCATCGTGGTTGGTACGCGATCGGACAGGAATTTCCGATTCTCGGCATGCACCACGAAGGCAAAGCGACTGAAGACATTCTCAACTACCTTGCCATTCAGGGTGAGCCTTTTCAACAAATGGAAGGCTACGAGTTGCTGTACCCACGGCTTGCCGGCGCGTGGGGCGAGTCGATTGGCGGCTTCGTAAACGGAGGTTCCATTGGTCGAGTCGCCGGCAGCCTCGTTGGGCATCTAACCGGACGGCACAAGTCGCAAGAACTCGTAGACACGATGGGGCCTTACGCCGGCTCACACGCTTTCGAAAACGCTCGACGTTCAGAAAGCGTGATGGCGCGAGGACAAAGTCCCGAAGTTGCGAGGTAGGTTCTACAAAACCGGACGCTAACGCGTGGCGGCTGACAGGAACTCGACGATTTTTAACGCCCATCAGCCGCCACGCGTTAGCGTCCGGTTCATTACATGAGTGAGTGCTATTGGGCTAGCGCCGTGCCGCTCACGGATACCGTGCAGTTCCCCAATTAATCCACAGGGCCTGGCTAACATGGCTCTTGCCCCCAGGGCCTTTTGCCGTTTGCAGCAGAGGAGTATCATTTCCTGGGCGCTGCGGGCAGCAGCGCGGCGTCGCAACGACCGCGACAAATGCTCTTTCGACAAAGGCACGTTTTTTATGACTGAGACTGCGATTGACCTCTGCGATTACATTCGTGCTGTTGCTGATTTCCCCAAAGAGGGAATTCTCTATCGGGACATCACACCACTACTGGCTTCGCCGGACGCGTTTCGCGAGTCGATTCGACTTTTCGCTGACCGATTCCGCAACGAGTCGATTGATGTCATCGTTGCTGCCGAAGCTCGCGGCTTTATCTTTGCAGCACCACTCGCGCTCGAACTGAATGTTCCATTCGTGCCGATTCGCAAACCGGGCAAGCTCCCTTCGGCGACGCATTCGTACGATTACGAACTGGAGTACGGTACCGACACACTGGAGATTCATGTCGATGGAGTCACCGAGGGGCAAAAAGTTCTGGTGATGGACGATCTCCTGGCGACTGGCGGCACAGTCGAAGCTTGTTGCAAACTGGTCGAGAAAGCCGGCGCAAGCGTCGTCGCGTGTGCGTTCCTGATCGAGCTCACGGGCTTGGGCGGAGCCGACAAGATCAAACCACGTGAAGTGTTTACGTTGATCGAGTACTAAAGAGTTGGCAGTAGGCAGTTAGCAGTCGCCAGTAGGGCATGCTGTGCGTGCCACGACATTTCAGGCACTGACGCGAGTTAGGCACAGCCTAACCTACCGAGAGCAGACCAACTTCGCTGCAAATTTCGCGGCGATAAAGCGGTGAATCTTGACGTCACATTGGCTCAATCGCAGGGTGCTTTCTGCGAATTCCCCTCGGTCGCATTGAGAAATGCGGGCTTCAGAGAAAACGGATGCGCAGTGGAAACAGCCTCGCGGCGATGGTAAACTACCACATCAGTGTCGTCACAGGATAGCACCATCATCCATCGAGCTCAGAACTATGCGTCTTAAAAGACCGCGACGTTACCAACATACAAAAAGACTGTCCCTGGAATTCCTTGAAGACAAGCGACTGCTGACATGCAACAGTGCTGGGCCAAGCGTTCCGGCGGGCGTTATTGACGAATCCATCATTAGCAGCCAGCACTGGGACGATACTTCGGCTCCCTACGTAATTAGCGGTGATATCGACGTTAACAGCTTCTCAACACTCACCATCGCCCCCGGTGTAACCATCCTGGCAGCCGAAGAGACTTCTGTTCTGGATATCGCGTCCGACGGTTCGCAGTCATGCCTGATCGCTGATGGCAGCATCTTCAACGCTCCTGTGAACTTTCGAAGTCTTGCGTTTGCGAACGTGAGCAACTCAGTCATTAACAGCAGATGGGTTGCCGATCCATCGAACCCGACGTTCTTTGACCTGAACAACAACCAGTTCAATGCTTCTCCAGTTGTGCAAGCCACGTACGTCCCATTCCTTGATGGCAACACATTTGCACCCGGAACCGCCGTGGGTATTCAGGGAGACATTACACGCGACACAACCTGGTCTGCAGATATTTCGGCGGAATATGTTCTTGACGAAACCGTCGAAGTTCTTCGGTTTCAGACTCTTGAAATCGGCCAGGGCGTTACCGTTTCAAGCAACCAGGCAAGCTTAATAGTCGAGGCGGCAGGCGAGCTTCTTGCCGACGAAGTGGATTTCCTGGTAGAGCTTCAGTTGGAGGACGGGAGCCGCGGAAGCGTGACAGGATCCGTATTCGAACGCACACTTGAGGACTCCTCCAACACCGTCGAATTCACCATCAGTGGCAACACGTTCCAGTTCGCTCCACGACTGCTGGCAACAAACATTGAGACGCTGACGGATAATATTCTCGCGAGTGAAATGGTCATCGGCGTAATTCCCACAAACATTCGGTCGTCCATAGAATGGCCCGCGTTGGAAAATGTGCTGGGCTACGATCTCCAGGGAGACATCAGTATTCTCGCGAACGGCAACCTGCAAATCTCCCCCGACACTACAATTTTCGGCAGCGTTTTCGATGAACTGAGAGTCTCTGACGGGGCCGAACTTGTCGCGACGGATGTTGAGTTTTTCGCGTCTGTCGTGGTTAGCCCGTTTGGCCATGCTCAACTTGATGAAAGCACCTTGCATGGCAACGTCTCTCTGGACGTTGAATCGCAAGATGATGTTTCCATCACCAATGCCATGCTACTCGGCTCGCTCAGTGTGAGCCCCGAATTTATCCCGTTCCTGACCGAAGCGACTGTCTCAGCGTCGACCATTGCGGTACTCGATGGCAGAATCAGTAACGACGTCGAATGGCCGGCGATTCAAGGGGTACGATCGTATAATTTACTTCGCAGCGTATTCGTCGAAAACAGCGGCAGCCTTACACTGGCGCCGGGAGTCTCCATTGAGGGCAATCAAAGCTTTTTCAGCAACGGGCTAATCGTATTGGGACGGGTTAATTTTGAGGGCAATGATCTGGATTCACGAGTTACTTTCGGTTCAAGCTCTCACGGCAGCGTAACCGGGACGACTTTCCGCGCCGAGACCGAAGTACTTTCGAATGAGGATCTGGTTCTTTCCGGGAATCGCTTTACGGAAGCCCCGGAGGTCGCCTACGACCAACTGGAGCGAATAGTCGAAAACACCTTCGACATCCCGTCAATTCGGCTGGTGGGTCGAACGGGAACGGCACCGGACGTACTGTGGCCCGCCATCGAGAACGTTGAACATCTGCAAATACCGTCTTTGACTTTTGATGCAGCGACTTCACTTACTATCGCCAGTGGCTATTCGATCGGATTGAGCGGCGGAACTCTCCGGTTTGACGCAGGTAGCACGGTGAACGCTGATGGTGTCCGTTTTTCCACACAGGTTGACTTCCGGGCTGGAGCAGGCGTAAACATCGTCAACTCGGAGTTTCTGGACCTGACCACGTTAGGTTCCGACGGTGTCATCGCATTTGAAAACAATGTATTTCGCGACGAAATAAGAGTGGCAGCCGAACTCGTTCCGCTACTTCGGTCGAATCAGCTATTCGTCCCCGAAATAGTCGTCATTGGGGATATCAACCGGGATGTGACGTGGCACCACGTTGTTGGAATTCCCTATCGCCTGCTAGGCACTACTGACGTCGAGAGTGTTGCAACGCTGACGATTGAAAGCGGTGTCGCTGTCACAGGCGACGTGATATTGAACGTTGGAAGTTTTTCCCGAAACGGCTTGCTGATAGCGGACAATGTCCTGTTCGATGTTCGACTTGTCGTCACAGACAACGGGGCAGTCGACATTTCCAACAGCACTTTTGTGAGCTCACCTACTTTCGGTGATACTGAATTAAACTACCAACTCAGCAACAACAGCTTTCAGGAGGGAGCTATTGTCAGCCCGGAATTCTTTGCTGAATTGGGATCCGAAGGCAATTCATTTGCCGTCGGATCAACGATCGGAGTTACTGGCGACTGCTCAATCACCAGTGATGTTGAGTGGCCACAAATTCCTGGAGTTGAAAATATCGAACTGCTTAGATCCTGCAATGTGGAAGACACGGGGTCCCTGACAATTGCTGATGGCTACTCGATTGGCGGCAACCGGCTTGCCATTGATACAAACGGTGCACTATTCGCAAACCATGTGGAATTCTCCAACGAGATACGTTTTAACGGCGGATATGGGCAAATCACGAATAGCCAGTTCATTGGCGAACCTCTGTTTTTCGGCTCGCTCTCCGACCCATGGATTCTCCAGGGAAATCATTTTGAGTCATTCGACCAGCTGGAAGCAAACCTGTTGCCGCTACTTGCTGACAACACTTTTGCCACCAACTCCATTGTTGAGGTAAGGAGCAACATCAACGCTGATCTCGTGTGGCCGTTCCTCGAAAATGTGGAGTACCAACTCACTAGCGACGTCGAAGTGACCGGCTCCTCTACTTTGACGATCAGCCCCGGGGTGCGACTATTTCAAAACAGCACGAACGTCGACCTCATCATCAACAGCGGATCAACAATTGAAGCAACTGGAGTCACCTTTGACGTTCGACTGGATATCGGGCGAACTACCTTCGGCAATCTTGACTCGAATGTCTTTGGATTGCCGAGGCTCCTGATTGAAGGAAGCACTTTCGCGGTATTCACGAACAATGATTTTTCGGAAACAACCGTAGGTACGACTGGCGGCTCCTCGCAAACAATTGACCTGACCAATAACTATTGGGGAACCACGGACCTCGACGAAGTTGAAGCGAAGATTACCCATCAGGTTGATTCGAGTTTTCTGCCACTGGTCATCTTCGATCCAGTCTTGCCAAATCCTCCCGGCACCGCTGCGGCGGACTCGAATGGAGATGGCCAGCTCGACACCGCCGACCTCGATTTGCTAACCGCGGCAATTGCCGCTTCCCAGTTTTCCGCTGACCTCGATTACAACGGTGATGGCGTGCTAACCAATGCTGACATCGACGTCTGGCTCGCAACAGCCGGACTGCAAAACCTGCCGGACGGTCGTTCCTACCAGCGAGGCGACGCCAATCTGGACGGGTTTGTTGACGTGTCGGACTTCAACGCGTGGAATTCCAACAAATTCACCAATTCCAGCCTGTGGTCCGACGGAAATTTCAATGCAGACGGCGTGGTTGACGTCGGCGATTTCAACATCTGGAACGACAACAAGTTCGATGATGGTTCGGCGCGTACTGCTGCTCCAATCCCGAATCAGAATTCGCCCAAGAGACTATTCGGCGCGGATGATGCCGATGAGAATGAACAACTGACAGTCGTCGATCGAGTATTCCAGTCGATTTCGATTCAGTAAAACCAGGGCATGCTGTGCATACCACGACATTGCAGGCATTGACGCGAGTAAGTCACATCCTAACCTACCGACTTCTTTCACTGCCAACTGAAAACTGACGACTGCCAACTCCTCACCTCTCCACCTTCGCCCACTGCTTGTCCAGCCGCTGTTGCGAAATGGAAAACATCGTGCCGATCGGTTGGGCGAAGCACGAGATGCGGTACTCCTCCAACTGCCAACGAAAGTTGATCAGCTCGATATTGAATGCCTGATCGAGCGAGTCGGCTTCGGCTCGCTCTACGTACTTCTGCCAGTCGGCAGCAATGTCCTGCGTAAATCCCTTGTCGCGTTCGAGCGCTCCGGCCGCGAGCTTCTCCATCCGGTAAGCGATGGCATCGAAGTACTTTGGAAATCGTCCCAGATACAACCATGGTGTCTCAGTCAGAAAATTCTCGCCGAACAAGTTACCAATCTGCGACTTTACGTCTGCCGTCGCATACGCCCACTTGGACGCCTTGAACTTTTCGATCGCCAGCCTTGCCGAGTGATACGACTTGAACATTCGTGGCAGTAACTTTGCGACATCCTGAGTCGCCATTCCAACGCGTTCCGCCGCATTCTCCAGACGTGCCTCGAATTTCCCGGCCTTTCTCGGCAGCTTCTCACCGCGCTGAAAGAATGCGAGATCCACAATCAAGTCGCCGGCCTGGCGAGTCAGCTCGTCGCGAGAAATGACCGGCCCGGCCATCACGCAAACCTCTTC
>CALHZT010000412.1 GCA_938040995.1 uncultured Pirellulaceae bacterium
ATCGACGCGTATGGCCGCTCCTCCCCGTCGCTAAGGCTCCGACCCTCCTCTCGCGACACGTGGTATGCCCTGCTCATTCTTCGCATGACACCACTGCGTCGGAGGAGGGTTGCTTGGGGCGAGCGGCTGCAATAAATCTGGCGTGACCAAAAACGCCACGCAATATCGAATTTACAACACCCCACACACAGCCTGCCCTTCCGTAGCCGATGTCGCAAGACTTCGGGCAGTAGCGGAGTAGTGCCCGATGCGCCCGAGCTGTTGCCAGCCCGGCTACGGTTTGTGAATCGGCGTGCACCGCATGCTCTACATTCCACCACCACACGATGCCTGGCCAACAAAAAAACCGACCCTGCTGCCAGAGTCGGCCTTATGTATCCGTTTGACAGTCGCAATCGCGACTTAACTTATGCACTCCGACTATCGGCGGCGGAAGATTCCGAGACCGGCAAGTGCGGTGACGACCAGAGCCAGACCATTCGGCTCAGGCACAGTGTTTGTCACATTGAATGTAACCCACTCACGAGTCAGGTCCGAACCTGCTACGGGATTGGCACTCGACCAGTTGACTTGAACGGCATCAATACCGACTGGCAAGTCGATTTGCCATGCGTCCATGTCATTGTGAACGTTACCATTGAAAGGTAGTGAGATTCCCGAAATTACGTTCGATCCCGTCGAAACACCACGGAGCTGGTTTGCAGGATCCGAAACGCGGGCTTGTCCGCCACCTTCCCAGAATAGCTGGATCAAAGTCGACTCGATCTGACCACCATTCCAGAGTGCTGGCTCGTTGTTGTAAGCACTCTGCGAAATCGAAATTTGCGGACTACCTTGTGGGAGATCCGTTGAGAATCGAATCTCGTTCACGTCTGTCGAAGCGATCGTATCGTTTCGCGATGTGTACTGAATTCCGTCAGGACCTACGACCAGACCGTCATTGAAAAAATCGGTATCGCTAACGGAAGTGGTCAGCGTCCAGTTGCCGAGATCCTGATTTCCAGCGGTACCGTTTGTGCCAACGTTCACATAGCTGCCAGAGGCGAACGAATCTGCTTTCGTGCCAGCGCGGTTGCTAATCGTTGGAAACAGGCCTTGGCCCAGAGCGATGCTCGACAGCGCCGCTACAATGATTGCCGATCCTGTGATTGTCTTCAGTCGCATTATCTTTGCTCCAAACCTGGGTACATATTGCTAACAGGCTACTCACCGAATCGCGGTGAAGTGAGTCTGTAACCGGGTCATCGGCATACCGGTCACCAGGAGTGAATTTGATTTTTCGGAGCAGCGTTGCTATCACAAGCACGCCCTGGAGCGATCATTAGCCTACGGCAAACTATGCATACCCTATGGGCTCTGCCATTTGCGGTCCGATCTACCAGCCTTCTGTGGAGCCTGCTTTCACTCCAGTCGAACCAGAAATTCGCCGTTTGAAAAAGTCAAAAAATCTCTGACTGCTATCGCTTTCGCAGCCCGCATACTTTGACACCCGGTCACTGCAAGATGCACACTGCCGAAAGTGTCTTTCCCAGGTTACCGAACACGCAGAATCGACAGAAAAATTGGCGGTCACGAAAGAAAGGTTTTCCGCAGAGCCGCGTCGTATAGTTGGTTCGTGACGGTCGATATACGGACTTGAGGGGGTCCGCTACTGCCGACGTTTGACGGAAGGGATGCTCCTTCTAGAATGCCTCTGCCCCGAGCGTACCGGGCATCACGTTGAATTTGTTCCGGAGTCAGTCATTAATTCACCCGACAAAACGCAAACTGCCGGCAAACAACGCTCGCTCACAGCGTTGCCGGTATTTAACGAAGCCGGCTACGTCAACGAAGTGCTCGACGAAGTCAGTCAATACAGCGAGAACGTTCTGGTCGTCGATGACGGATCGAGCGATGGCACGAGCGAGTTGCTTGCAAACCGAGACGATATCCGACTGGTGACTCATCCGGAAAATCGCGGCTACGGAGCGGCTCTCAGTTCGGCGTTCGAGTACGCGGCCGCAAACGACTTTGACATCGTCGTAACAATCGACTGTGATGGCCAACACGAACCACAGCGAATCCCTTCTTTCGTCGCGGCGTGCACTGACGTCGATATCGTTTCGGGCAGTCGCTATCTCAAGCGTTTTCCCGGCGACAGCCAACCGCCGGCTCAGCGACGCTGGGTCAATCAGCTGATCACAGCCAGTCTGAATAACCGGTTGGGACTCAGCCTCACCGACACATTTTGTGGATTCAAGGCCTATCGCGTCGACGCGCTTGCCAAGCTGAACCTGACGGAGAACGGTTACGCGATGCCGCTCGAACTTTGGGTAGAAGCCGCAGCAGCAGGGCTCTGTATCGTGGAACTGCCAGTGCCGCTGATTTATCTCGACGAAAACCGGTCGTTTGGTGGTGCGCTCGATGAGGCACAGGTCCGACTGGACTATTACAATAAAGTCATCGAACGCAGCGTTGCGAACGCTGAGCAGAATCACAAACGGGATGAAAAGCTGGGCGGGTCTGCGTGACCTCCACCGTCGTCGAGAGATCCATGGTGCAAAAACTCAAGGCGCCACAAAACGACGGCGAGTCACTTGTTTATCCGGACTGGAATGCTGCCGCGGATCTGTTGAATGGTAATCGCCAGATCATTGACGGTTCAGCCGCCAGAATTCTTGATTCACCGCTGCGTGAATTTGCGACGGAGGCCAAACGCGAACTCTTGCGATTGGCCACGGACTACACGAGCGCCTACCAGCCACTCGAAAAAGGCGACGGCAGCCCATTACAAAACGTCATTCTCTCCGGGCATCAACCGACTCTGTTTCACCCGGGCGTCTGGTTCAAGAACTTCGCTCTTCATCGGCTGGCGAAAACGCATGCTGCGATCGGGATTCATCTGCTGATTGACAATGATCTTTCACGCGAACCAGGCATCGGCATTCTGGGCGGAACCGACGATCAACCGTCGGTAAAGCGAGTCAACATGGACGTCGGCAGCAAGGCGACTCCGCACGAAGCTCGTCCCGTCTTCGATCAGGAAATGTTTCGCCAGTTCGGTGAATTAGCCGCCACGACAGCACGGGAGTTGATGGCATCTGGAGAGGAGGAAGTGGTTGTCGACCGG
>CALHZT010000413.1 GCA_938040995.1 uncultured Pirellulaceae bacterium
AAGAATCGCAGGATGGGCACTCTTGCCCGTCCTCTCGCGAGAGTGCTGTCTGTTCAAGCTACTCTGCTGTTGGATCTGCTGGATCATCGTCGTCCGACTCGACGATGTATTCCAGGCCATTGATCTCCACGGCATCGCCCAGCGACAACTGTTTGCGCCGCCTGGTTTCGACTTCGCCATTCAAGAGTACTTCGCCTGCCTGAATGCGAATCTTGGCTTCACCGCCGGTGGAAACGGCGCCTTGAAGCTTGAGGAACTGGTCCAGCCGAATTTTCGTTGAATCATTCATTCAGGTTGGCTTATCTGGCGGATGGCAGAAACGAGCGGCGAACTACCATCGCTAATGCGACTGGAAAAAACAACAACGCCATCGAATCTGGTTCGGGAACGGCGACGAGCGCCGATTGAAACTTGTTGGAATTCCAGATGTTGAAGTCCGAGCCATCAGTCACACCGTCTCCGCTAAAGTCACCCCCGCACCAACCTTGTCCTGCGGTAAACTTTGACCCGTTCCAGACATTGAAATCCGATGCATCGACGACTCCGTCCAGGTTGGCGTCGCCAGGAATTGTACCCTTCAACGCAATCCACGCATCAAGATCGTCGCGGGTCCGTTGATTGTCGCCGTCGAGATCAAAAGGTGGTGAAAAATTGTCCGGCTCGGCGGTGAGTTTTGCCACCAGCTGATCCACATCGCTACAGGAAAGTTGGCCGTCGCCGTTGTAATCGCCGGGTGTCGTGGGTATGCCCAACACGTCGAGGTCTCGCGTGGGTGCTGCGTAAGGGATGAATCCATCCGCCTTGCTGATGGTGTCAAACGACTGGATGGAAGCTGTCTGGTCGATATAGTCAACAACGAAAACCGGCTTGTCATTGTCGATAAAGAAATCATTGAGAACCTGAACTTTGTTCGTGTCAGTATCCAGCGGATTGTTCAAGTCATCATTGCCACGATAGTAAAGGTCTTCGATTCCGATGGCTCCGATCGCGTCGAGGTAGCTGGCCTGCCGGATGGGATCCTGGCCTTCGAGGGCGTCAAGAATGTATGCGCCGTTTTGGGGAATCGTAAAGAAGTCAGGATTCGTTTGCCTCGCATGAGCCGTCATGTCCACAATAAAGTCGATCATGCGTGCCGCCGCGTCCGCTTCATCATTCACCGCAGGATCGCCTGGTAGCCGGTCCGCAGCATCCACTTCGACGCTCCAGAAAAAGAAGGCATCCACGATATCGAGGTAGGCTGCATCGAATCCCTGATCGACAATCTGATTCAGCCAACTGGAAGAGTTGCCAAAAATGACGTCTTGCCAATCGGGATCCCAGTAGCGCACTTTTCGGGACTCGGGGAAGCTCGGATTGACCGGGCCGAGCCAACCGGGGGCGTTACTCGCCAACGCGCTATTCGACGTGCCGTCGACTGTCCATGCGCCGGGCGTCGTATCCCAGTAGGAGCGAAACTCGCTGGCTTCGCCGATCGATATGTAGGACGCCGCAATCCTTCGGCCAAGTGGGCCGTTCTGGATGGATGCAACTTCGGAGTTTGTGAATTTGCTCGCCTCATCGCCATATCGCGCGAAGTCCATCACGATCAAGTCGTGTGGAGCAGCGGCAAGCACACTCGGTAACAATTCACCGTTCGTCGCTGCCGGCCCTTGCAGTTGATATCCCCAATTGTCGACTTGGACAATTCCGTCGGACGTTGGAAACGAGACGGCTGCGGCTTTTCTCGAGCCTGCGGGAAAGATCACGCACAACAAGAGAACGAACGCCGGGAGCGCAGGAACTCGATCGGCTGAAAGGCGGTTCATCTCAAGGCCAGTCGCTGGAAGGGGATTCGAAGGAAGTCATTATTGTACCGCGCCTATAAGAGGCGGTACCAATTACTTGCCGTCATCCACGCTGATTAGCCGCGCATAGGTCGTCGAATCGACTTCGTTTCCAAGGAACTCAACATGACCATCGAGGAAAGTCACGTTCACTCCACCGCGATGATTGCTGCGAGGCGAAGCCGAAGTGAACCCGCGGCCATAGCCTCGGTAGTTGCCGCATGGCATGCCTTCGTATGCCGCGCCGATCGGTGCAGCGCAAGGCGAGATCTGGTCGGCGGTACCAGTTTGACTGTTCGGTCGTTGTGCAAATACTGCCGGGAACCCGGCGTCTGGTTGGTAGGCAATGCTCGCAATATTTGTCAGGTCTCTACCGGACAATTCGGGATGAACGTCCGCCGCCAGTGTCGTTGAGCCGACCCAGGGTACTGCCCATGCGCCTCTTGGATCGCGCGACGAAGAGGGATTGGTGCGAACCTCACTGATCAGCAACGTATGATTCAAACCATCTCTGACTCGCTTCAGTGGTTGGCCATCCAGTGAACCCGGCTCAAAACCACCAAGGGCCCCGGCCCAGAACTGTTGCTGTTCGCCGTGAACCGGACTGACAAAAGCAGCAAAGTTTCCAAGTCCAAACTCGCGTCCGCCGAAGCGGTTGGAAACGTGTTTGCGATCGCCCGCATCATCGTTTGGACAAAGTAGCGAAGTCAGTGTTCTTGCCTGAGGATCCTTGCGCTGAAAGGCCACACTCTGGTTGAGATTGAATTCATCCCGAACCGCGCCTTCGTTGATCAATGGTAAGACGAGAACGATCCAGCTGAACTGGTTTCCATTCGCCTGGTCATATCCGGCGCGATTGAACGATTGGCCTTCGCGTTTATCGACGACGCCGGCGACCGGCAGGTGTCCGTGATAGCCTTCGTAGAACAGAACGCCCTGAGCCAGATTTCGCATCTTGCTTGCGCATGTCTGGCGAGCCGCGATCATTCGGGCTTCATTGATCATCGGCAGCATGATCGATATCGTGATGGCGAGAACGCCAATCACCACCAACAGTTCGACGAGCGAGAACGCCCGTTTGGAACGTCGATTTTTCGAATAGATACTGCCCATGCCAGCTCCAGTAGCCAGACCCCAGAAAAGACTCATGGAGAATAACACACACGGAATCGACCGGCAATAAATCATATCCCTCGGTTTCTCAGGGTTGTGCTGATTTTGTGAGGTTTTCACGCCCGTCGGCGGGCGTTTTGGAACGAGAAACCGGTCTTTCGGAGTCTGCGGGGGCTGCCATTTCTTTGCCAAAAAATAGCATATGCTGCCAGGGCAACTCGTCGAACGACCGTTTCAGGGTAAACCCGTTTGCCGCAAGCTCTTTCACACACTGGGCTTTCGACATCTTGTGTAGCTTTTTAATCGGTACATCAGGGTCTTCGGCTCGAAACTCAACAAGGACAATCAGGCCGTCCGGTTTAAGCGACTTGTGCAGATGGCCAAGCATCAGTTCCGGATGGGACAGTTCGTGATAGACATCTACACAAAGGACCAGATCGACACTCGCTGCGGGAAGCTTGGGATCGCTTAGCGTTCCAAGGACGGGCTTGATGTTCGTCACACTTTTGTCTTTGGCTCGCAACTCCAAAAGGTGAAGCATTTCCGGTTGGATATCGACGCCAAAAATTTCGCCGTCGTCTCCTACAAGTTCCGCAAGTCGCAATGAGTAGAATCCATTGCCACATCCAAGGTCGCAGATCGTCATGCCCTTTTTTGCATCCAGGTTCTTGAGCATCGTGGTGCAGTCTTCTTCCCGCTCACGGGATTCGCGGATCAGCCACGGAGCGCCGGTGTAGTGCATCGTCTGAGCGATCTTGCGACCCATGTATTCCGTGCGGCCAGGTGGATCGGCGGAGTCCTCTTTTTCTTCAGCGTCCTTGTTCGAATCTTCAGC
>CALHZT010000414.1 GCA_938040995.1 uncultured Pirellulaceae bacterium
CGGCTGATGGGCGTAAAAAATCGTCGTGTTCCCATCAGCCGCCACGCGTTAGCGTCCGGTTTTGTAGTGGTGCCGGTTCGGAGTTGTTCATGCGGTTGAACGGGTTGGCCAAGGTAGCCGTGGTGGTATTCGGAACCGTTGGCGGCTCGGGCGGAGCTTCGCCCTCCCGTCGACCGCCAATTTCATAACACCTACTCAGCCTGGCTGACCTCTGCTTCTTTTGGGTCTTCGGACCGCCACGCGCCGCCATGATTGAAGTTCTTCCAGCCGTCGGCCAACCAGCGAAGTAAGGCAAACGCCAACCACAATGCCCAGACGAGCATGAACAGTCGATAAAACCAGACAGAGACCGAAACAACAGTCAATGAAGGCAGACCGCTGAGAACCTGTGGCGAGAACCACTGCAAATAGGTTCGCGAACTTCCATTGCCGAGAATGAACATCCGGGGATGACCAAGTAAACCCTCGCCAACAACGACAAGGAGAATGCCCAACGCGATCAACGTCAGGATCACCAGCCCGAACTGGCGGATATTGAATTGCCCCTGACTCATGGAACCCGGATCCGATCTGCCTCGTAATGAAAGCGCAAACAACCAGGCGACTACAAACATCGCGGCGACAACAGGAACCTGAGTCAGACCAGTCACCAACATCATCCACTCCAGCCGACTGAGCGGTGAGAAAGAAAAGCTGCCAAGGATCATGGCCGCCACCCAGGCAACAATTAAAATCACCCAAAACTGAACCGCCGGCCCTCTTGTCGGACCGTTGGCCCACAGGACCCAGCGACTTCCGGGAACACGGATCGACGACGTGATGTTGGCCGAAGCGACAGGCATCGTGACCAATTCGTTGTGAACAAATGCTGTTAGCGGTTTTTCTGTTCGCCACTCGACTTCTACCGCCTGCTTCCCGGGTCGAATGGGAATCACCAGTTGCCCTTGCTCGACGCGAACCGGGATCGACTGTCCACTTACTTTGACCGAAGTAATCTCCGCCTCGGAATCCAGCGAGATTTGAAAATCGCCGCCAAGACTCGATTCGAGCGCGGCGTTCAGCTTGTGCGTTCGCAAGCGGCTGCCAAGCTGCGTTTCACAGTTCACGCGTTGTACGGTCATCGTGGCGCCCGGAATCGCCTGCGGCTTGTTGAACGTGAGAGTCACTTTCTCGCCCGGCCACGGATGCCAGACAGGAACGAGCGCTGTTTCAGCATCTTCGAAGATCGGAGTCAGACCTTCATGGGTCATATGCCACACGGGCGAGGTCAGCAGATGCCAGCGTTCGACCCAATCGTCGGTTTCCGCCGCGACGAGTTCCATTGTACGGGTTGGCGGCAAGTCGCCATCCTCTGCATTCTCCTCTGCATTCTCCTCTGCTGGTTCGTCGCCGTCGTCCAGCGTGATCTCACTTTTCCACTGATAACCTTCTTGGCCGGTGCCCAGTCGGACCTCGATCATGCCATCCTCCACGATGGCTCCTGCGGTAAGAACTTTTTCGCCGGGCAGAAGCGGGATCCGGACAGACACGGCTTTGCCGGGGCTCGCCAGTCGCGTGACATTCGTTTGTACCTGCCAAATGAGTCCGGTCTCAATTTGACGGTCAACGGCCACGATCGCGTTGAAGTCTTTTCGGTCGTAGGCGGCGTCGCCTTCGACGGCTTGCTGCTTTCGACTGAAGAAGACCTGCTGCTCGGGGACTCCATTCCGGTTGATCCCGGATACGTTCCAGTCTTCGGTTTGCACGGTGACTTTGCGAGGCTTAAGCAAAAACGTCCATTCCCACTCGGTCGCCGCGGGCAATCGCGACATCACAGTGACCTCATGAACACCGGCGGGCAACACGACCCAAAGGTAGTCGTCCTTGCGGCGAAGCAGCGTTGCATCTTCACCATCGACTGAAACGGACACCGGTGACCAGGTCGGCAGTTTGCCAGGTAACGGCACCGCGACGGTGAGCGCGGCGTGCACTTCGGCTTGCATTGTGACGGTGTCGTTTTCGACGTTCAGCTCGACCGAAGGAATTTCGGCGGCGCGAGGGAACGCGTCAGAAACTTCCAACAAACGACTTCGCAGAGCTTCGAGGGTTTCCTTGTCGGGAATCTCCTGAGCATAGGTTTGCTGATCCGGCGAGAAGCATAGAACTCCAAGAAAGGCGACGGCTGCGGCCGTTCGTCGATGGAAGAGAAATGAAAATCGCTCTGTGCCAAGCAATACCATTGCCAACAATGCGAGCAGCATGATGCGAACCACGGACAGCAGTCGATGCTGATTTCGTGAGATTAAGATCGGCCGCACTTGCTGAGCCGCCGAGACAGGACCGGACCATTGGCACTGCACCTGATTCCACGTCCATTCGGGTGCCGCGGGACCGGTTTGAATTTGGGCGGTAGCAATCTGCATGAGATTGTTGGTACTGAACTTCGATTGAGCTCTTTGCTGGATACTACTGTCTGCTTTACCCTCGCCGCTGTAGCCGCCGTAGCCACCCCACGACTCGGCGGATTCCAGGGAATGAGCGACCTGCGCAGCACGTCGAAAGCTGCGCCTATTCGGATTGAACAACGGTCGAGCTTGATAATTGACTCCGGGCCGTTCCAGTTGCGGGTAAAGAGCCGACTGAATCTGATTCTTGAGAAACGGAGCCAGG
>CALHZT010000415.1 GCA_938040995.1 uncultured Pirellulaceae bacterium
TATTGCAGCCGCTTGCCTGACCTCGGCCGCTCGCCCCAAGCAACCCTCCTCCGACGCAGTGGTGTCATGCGAAGAATGAGCAGGGCATACCACGCGTCGCGTGAGGAGGGTCGGAGCCTTAGCGACGGGGAGGAGCGGCCATACGCATCGATATATCTGCAACAGTTCGGGTCCGTTCTGGGCAACGTAAAATCCGCTGCAAGGCCAACTTTACAACACCCCAGGGCGCGGCTCCGTCCGAGCCGCCGAAGTTGGCTACACGTTAGCCATCTTCTACTTTGATTAATCGGGTATCATGGGCTTCTTCTTCTCGCCATGCAAAAACGGAATGCAAAGCCGACTGGAATGAACGAACCATCGAATTCACCAAACCGCACGTGGGCAGGCAAGTTTGCCGACGCGTTTCGCGGTGTGAGACTGGCGGTGCAAGAATCCAGTTTCAAGGTTCACATGCTGATGGCTGCGGCGGTCATTATTTGCGGCATCATTTTCAGGGTGGAACGCATCGAGTGGTGCATTCTGTTTGTGTGCATTGGAATAGTGATGGCGGCAGAAGCGTTCAATTCTGCGATCGAGTCGCTATCGAAAGCTGTGGACCGTAATCACAACCCCGATATCGGTCGTGCCCTTGATCAGGCGAGCGGAGCCGTCTTGATCTGCTCTTTGGCCGCCGCCGCAGCAGGCGCTACGATCTTCATCTATCGACTGGTCGTACTGCTGGGCAGATAGAATCGATTGGATGCCAGTTCTTCTTGCGCCGAGTAGCCCATGCCGGCTAAGTCGAATCAGGACACGCCAAAACAAGGTCGAAATCCGCCAGGAATTTCAAAAATCGTCAAAACCGAGGGTGTTCAGCGACCTCAGTGGATGACGTTCCTGATGGAAAAGTGTCGCTTCGTTTTGTGAGGCCATCAGCAGGTCGTCTACGATCACGTCACTTGGAGGAGTCATCCGTGGAAAATGCGAATAACAACTACCAGCTCAACAGGTCCAACATGGCGGGCGGCGCCGGGTTGTTGATTTTTGCGTTGATCCTACTCATCTCGATTCCACTTTCGATGGTATCGGTCGATGCCGGCCATCGTGGCGTCAAGAAACGGTTCGGCAAAGTCGTCGGTCAGGCGCTTGAGCCCGGTTTGCACTTCAAGCTTCCCATCGTAGAAACCGTGCAGAACGTCGAAGTTCGCGAGCAGAAGCTCAATCTCGAAACGAGTGCGTCCAGCAAGGACTTGCAAACAGTCCAGTCGCGTATCGTGGTGAACTTTCATCCAGAACCGAATCGTGTCGCCGAGCTGTATGAGAATATTGGTCTTGAGTACGAAACACGGATTCTGGATCCAGCCGTCGAAGAAACGGTCAAGGCGATTACTGCACAGTACACGGCAGAAGAGCTGATCTCCAAGCGAACGGAAGTCCGCGAAAAGATGGAGACGATGCTCAAGGCGCGAGTCGGTGGAAATGCGATTGGAGTCACCAAATTTAACATCGTCAATTTTGAGTTTTCACACTCGTTTAACGAAGCGATCGAAGCCAAGCAGACGGCTGAGCAAAAAGCGTTGCAGGCAACGAACGAACTTCGTCGTGTCGAAGTCGAAGCGCAGCAGCAAATCGAAACGGCAAGAGGTCGAGCCGAATCGCTGAAGCTCGAAGCACAGGCCGAAGCGGATGCAGTTCTCATGAAGGCTGAAGCAGAAGCCAAGGCCCAGGAAATGTTGGCCAAAGTCGTCAATCGCGACGTGATCAATCTTCGAGCCATCGAGAAGTGGGACGGCATTATGCCAAGAGTAACCGGCGAAGTCGTACCGTTCCTGAGTGTGGATGATGGTGGTGCCGCACCGGCGAGACCGGCGACTCAATTAACGAAAGCTCGATAGTATTGGTCGAGTTCGTGTGAGAAATCCGGAAGTCAATCAGAGGCTTCGCTCGAAAGGGCGAAGCTTTTTTTCAATTCTCTCGCTGACGACGTGTTTGCTTAGCCCTGTCGGCGAGCCGGCTGCGTTAGCTGCCGGGTGTGCGTCCGGGATGAGGAAAGTGCACAAACTGGCCGAACCAATGCCAAAAGACTGTCGATGAGATTCGGACCGCGTTCCCACCCGGCAGCTGACGCAGCCGGCTCGCCGTGGGTGTGAATTGCCAAGGAAGCCCCGTTGACCCGTTGCGTTAGCTACCATCCCAAGCCGAAGGCTTTGCAGCCTGTAGCCGGCTGTAAACGCAGTGCCACCGCCGGTATGAGGCACTCGCCACGCCGGTCGAGCGATTCCGCTCTGGAATTCGTTCAAGTCCACCGAGACCGGAATCGTGGCGTTTGAATTTCATCCGCGAGCCGTTTCGGTCTCGATAAACGGCGTCCAGGAAGTCAGCCGGTTTTCTCGACCGATGCATGCTGTGTAGCCAACCCGTGGTGGCGCTGCGCTTACCACGGGCTACCTGCTGATATCCCTCCGGGATAAAGAAAGTGCACCAATGCCGGGAACCAATGCCAAAAGACTGTCGATGAGATTCGGACCGCGCTCCCACCCGGCAGCTGACGCAGCCGGCTCGCCGACGAGCTTTGCCTGATTGGCCTAAAGAATCCTGTTACCCGCCAACCGGTCCGCCTTCGATCTCTTCGATCGTAGCGATCATCTCTGCAGGAAAGCGGACGGGTCGTTGCTTGTCATAGTCGAATAGGACCACAATCGACTGCCCTTCCGCTGCTAGCCGATCACCGTTTTCGCAAAATACAACATGCTCCATTGTAAGACTGGTGCGACCCAGCTTCCTGACACTCGCGCCCACATGGACTGTATCCGGATAACGGATCTGACTTTTATAATTGCACGTGACATTCGCGAGAATCGGCCCAAGGTTTCCAGCCGACTTCATAAGTTCGCCAATTCCGGCGTCCCAATAGGCGACTCGCGAAGACTCGAACCAGCGAATGTGGATGCAGTTGTTTACATGTCCGAACAGATCCTGGTTTCCCCAGAGCACGGGAAGTTCAAGCCGAATAGGAAAATCGTCAAGAGGCATAGTGTTCTTTCACGAATGAACTGCGGCACGTTTGAACAACAGCACGTTTAAACGTCAATCTCGCTCGCATCCTCGGCTCGTTCCATGATGAATCGGAATCGTGCGGATGCGTCGCGTCCCATGAGGTCGCTAATGATCCGGTCGGTTTCCAGTTGATCATCAATTTCAACCTTGAGCAGTCGCCGCGTCTTCGGATTGAGTGTCGTGTTCCAGAGGACTTTCGGCATCATCTCGCCAAGACCCTTGAAGCGTGTAATCTCTGGCCGGGATCTTTCGTTGGCATGTTTGCCGAGGATCTTCTCGCGAGCCGCTTCGTCGGCTGCCCAGTAAGTCTCTTTGCCGATGTCAATTCGGTAGAGTGGCGGCTGGGCGATAAACAGGCGCCCGTCAGCGATCAATTGCGGCATGTGCCGATAGAAGAACGTTAACAGCAACGTCGTAATGTGATGCCCATCAGAATCGGCATCTGCCAACAGAACGATTCGTTCGTAGCGAAGTCCGGACATATCCATTTTCGGTCCGATGCCACATCCGATGGCGGTGACCATGTCCTGGATCTCCTTGTTGTCCATCATCTTTTTGAAAGTCGCACTTTCCGTGTTCAGCACTTTTCCCCGCAGCGGCAGGATCGCCTGCGTGTTGCGGTCGCGACCCTGTTTGGCTGATCCGCCGGCGGAATCACCTTCGACGATGAACAATTCGGAATCGGCTTTTCCAGAGTTGAGGCAGTCGCTAAGTTTGCCCGGCAACATCGACCGCTTGCCGCTACTTTTCCTCGATATCGCAGCGGATGCGGCGCGAGACGCGGCTCGCGCCCGTGCGGCGGCAATGATACGCGCGATGATGCTGTCCGCGACGCTACGATTGCTGTTCATCCACTTTTCCAGCGCTGGCCGAATCGCACCATCGACAGCGCTCTGAACCTCCGGATTGTTCAGCCGATCTTTGGTCTGACCCTGAAACTGCGGTTCCGGGATAAAAATGGAAATGATGCCGACGAGTCCTTCACGAATATCATCCGGCCCAATTTTGACGCCACGCGGGATCAGGTTGTACTGGTCAAAGTAGTTCCTGACGGCTTTGTTGAGACCGGCGCGAAAGCCATTCTCGTGTGTGCCGCCACTCGCTGTCGGAATACCATTCACGTAAGAGCGGATGTGCTCGTCCGTCGATTCGGTCCACTGAAGTGTTAGCTCGATGCGATCCGGGTCTTCGAGCGACAGCGTGAACGGAGATTCGTGGATCGGTCGTGCTTCGCGCTGTTTGAGGACTTTGCCAAGGTAGTCGACGATTCCTTTCTCGTGAAAGAAGGTCTCTTTCTTCTTGTTCAAATCGTCGACGAAATTTACTTTCATGCCGCGGTGAAGAAAACTTGCGATCTCCAGTCGTTGCCGGATCGTCTCGACATTAAAGTCGGTGCGGGGAAAGATGGTTGGATCGGGCGAAAAGGTAATCGAGGTCCCGCTGCCTCGCGTATTCCCTTTGAGCTTTTGCAATTTCGATTTCGGCTTGCCCTTGGCAAACTCCATCTTGTACTGCGCTCCGCCTCGCTTGACGACGGCAACCAGTCTCTTGGAAAGCGCGTTGACGACAGAGGCTCCCACGCCGTGCAGTCCACCAGCGGTCTTGTAGTTGTCGCCATCAAACTTGCCGCCGGCATGCAGGACGGTGAGAACCGTTTCGAGTGCCGACTTTTTCGTTTTGGAATGCTTGTCGACCGGGATGCCGCGACCGTTGTCAGAGATGGTGATCGTCTCACCATCCTTGTGCAATTGAAGGGTGATTTCGGTGGCATGGCCATTCATGGCTTCGTCCACCGAGTTGTCCATGATCTCCCAGATCAGGTGGTGAAGGCCAGCGGTACCGACTCCGCCGATATACATGCCCGGCCGTTTCCGAACTGGTTCAAGTCCTTCAAGGACAACAATGTTCTTGCTTTCGTATTTTGCCATTTGACGACGTTCGAAGTGGATGATCTTTGTGGAGGAAATTCGCGCGGTTCAGAAGAATCTGTCGTGAAAATTATTCTTTTAGCGGCTTGAGTTCGCCCGGAGACTCGACGGGTGGGCGAAGCACCTTGGCAATCTTGCCGTTCTTCTGAATCTCGTTGCCCTTACCGCCTCGCGAAGTCGTACGATACTTGGCGGTGGAAATGGTTTTCTTGGCACCCCGATTGGTTTCGACGACCAGCAAGTCGCGTTCGCCGCGGGATGGCTTCACGCCGATCAGCCGGTCCGTTTTCGCGAGCTTGATCAGCATCACGCCCTTGCCAGCACCGGAGAGGTAGTTCACATCATCAATCGGGCAAATCATGGCTCGACAATCGCCAGAAACGGCGAGTACCGTTTCCGTGCTGTCGATGGCGTGAACGTCGATGATTTCGGCACCCGATGAAGCGCGGGCGTACCGTCGCCCGCTTCTTGTCGATGGTTCGACGAACCCTTCCAGGCCAAACCGCAGTGCGTATCCGTTGCTTGATGCAGCAAATCCGTGAACGTCCGGGCAGTAATCGGGCTGTTTGGGATCGGCAAAGACATTTCCGATGACTCGCTTGTCGAACGAAAGAGCCGCGATGATCCGCTCGCCGTCCTTCAATTTGAACAGCTTTTGAATCGGCTCGCCGAATCCTGTCGAAGCCGGAATGTCGATCATTCGCGCGGTATAGCAAACACCAGTCGACGAGAAGAATCCGACCGTATTGCGCGTCGAACCGCCCACACAGGCCAGCACCGAATCGCCCGCTCTCAGGCGACTTTTGTTGGGATCCGCAATATTCTTTTGCCGTTTGACCCATCCATCTCTGGTGATCATGACATGACAGTCTTCCGCGACAATAAAGTCTTCGGCTGAAATTTCGACTTCTCGACCAACCGCCTCGATAATCGTTCGTCGTTTGGATTCCGGCTTGTTGCAGTAAGAGCTGATCAGCTCGTTGATCTCATCCCGAACGATCTTCCATCGTCCCGAGGCATTGGTGTCGGCGGTATCTTCCTTGAGCAGCTTGCGAATCTCGAGAGCCCGTTTTTCCTTCTTCTTCAGCTCTTCCAGAACCAGATTGATTTCCAGTTTGGCCAATCGGTAAAGCTTCAGCTCCAGGATGGCTTCGGTTTGCTCCGCGTCCAGGCCGGACTGTTTGCCTCGGGCTTTGCTGACAGGAAACCGCTTCATGATCTTCGCTGCCGCATCCGCTTTTCCATCGCTGCGTCGGATGATCCGAATGATTTCATCCAGTACATCAAAGATGGTGACGAATCCACGCAGGATGTGGATGCGTGCGTTTAGTGTCTTGAGCTCGTTTTCCAGTCGCTTGGTGATGACGTCCAGCCGAAATTGCAGGAAGTACCACAGCGCTTCTTTCAGTCCCAGCCGCTCGGGTCGCCCGACGTCCGGATTCTCGGTGGGAACCAGGCAAGTCAGGTTGACGTTGAAGTTGGTTTGTAGCTGCGTGTTCTTGTAGAGGAACGCCAGCACCTTCTTTTCGTCGGCGTCTTTTTTGAGGATGAGGTCGATGCGAATGTCGTCCGTCGACAGATCGCGTACGTCCGTGACGAGAGGCAGCTTTCCGGAGTAAACAAATTCACCGATCCGTTCGACAAGGTTCGCCTTGTTGACGGTGTAGGGGATCGAGTCGATTTGCAGGACGCGCCCCGTTTTGCGATTCCCACCGATGAGCTTGCTGGTGCCGCGAATTTTGATCGCGCCCTGTCCGGTTTTGTAGATGTCTTTCAGCTCTTCCTTCGTATTGATGACTTGCCCACCCGTCGGGAAGTCGGGTCCTTTGACGACTTCGTTGCCAATCAACTGATACGGTTTAATTTCCGGATTCTTGAGGAGCTTGAGAAGCGCTTTGCACAGTTCTTTAAGATTGTGCGGCGGGATATTGGTTGCCATGCCGACCGCGATGCCGGAGGCGCCATTTAATAGCAAGTTGGGAATGCGGCTTGGGAGTACGACCGGCTCTTCGCGACTGCCGTCATAGTTGGGACGGAATGCGACGGTCCGAGTCGAAAGGTCCGTCAGGATTTCTCCTGCGATGCGCGTGCGTCGGCATTCGGTGTAACGCATGGCAGCGGCATTGTCGCCGTCGATGCTGCCGAAGTTTCCGCTGCCATCGATCAGTGGCATGCGAAGGGCGAACCACTGGGACATTCGCACGAGAGCGTCGTAAATCGAGCTGTCACCGTGCGGGTGATAGTTCGCCATCGCATCACCGACGACTTTGGCCGATTTGCGGTGCTTGGCATTGTGGTCAAGGCTGAGTTGCCTTGTCGTGTACAGGATTCGCCGCTGTACCGGTTTGAGGCCGTCACGAACATCCGGCAGCGCGCGAGCCGTGATGACGGAAAGGGAATAGTTCAGGTAGCGCGCCTGAGCCGCGATGCGCAGTGGGACGGCGATGGTGTTGTCGAGCACGTCGACAAAATCCAAATCGGCTTTTCCAGAGCCGGATTTACCACGTTTGGCTTTTGATGCGGGCTTTGATTTGGCTCTGGAGGTTTTCGTCGTTTTCTTTTTTGCGGTGCCTCCTTTGTCCGATGACTTCGCGCTGGTCTTGCGAACGACCTTCTTCTTTTTCTTCTTCCTGATTACTTTTTTCTTCTTCTTCGCCTTCGCCACTCCGCGCACTCCTTTACGTCGAGGTGCCAGCCACAATTAATGATGGTGTCAGTCAATACAGTTGCAAGTTCGTTCGCCCCGCCACGCTCGAAGGAGAGGGGCCCGGTGGATGATTCGACAGGAAGTCGACTGCCCAGAGCGGGAACTGGCTGGCAAGACCTGCCGATTATACCGATTCTCGGCTGGGAGCTAGTAGCCAAATGGGATGTTTTGGCCGTCAAACTCTATCTTGTCGCCAGGGCCAGCAAACAAACATTGAGCCTTGCGACTGAATTAATCCGACACCTTTGTAAGTCGGTTGTCAGGGTTGATGGCTTGACTTGAAAGATGTGCGAAACGCAGCCAGGGAAGGTATCCATGAAATCAAACAGACAATGGCGTAGAGGAGGGTTTGCGCGGCAAATGCTCCAGGTACTTTCGGTAATGGTCTTACTCATTGGTGCGCAGAGCGCTTTTGGCCAGTGCGTCGACGACAGTGGTGACCCGACGAGGTGCGGCATGCCGGCTCCGCAATATCCGGTGCCTTTTGCGACTCCGCGACCAACCACGCCAACGAACTTTACTTATCCGCCGATGATGCCGCATCATTCCTTGCCGCACTATCGAAACATCTACTCCTACCGGCATGCGGATGGGCTAAGCCGGACGAATGTGCATTGGCATTCCCAGCCACTGATGAGCGGTCTTCGCCGGTTGCATCACATCATTGAGTTGCCGCGCTAAGGCGAAAGGCGAGTGAGAATTTGCCAATAAGATAACAGTGGCCGTAGCGGATCACGAACGCAAGTTGGTGAATTTTTATCCGCCGCTCGCCTAAACGCAAAAAGGCCTAAACGCAAAAAGTTCGGCAGCAGTTGCGACAAAAATTTGCGGGAAAGGCTCTCAGGTCGTGGGAGCCTTTTCTGCTTCCGGATTGGCGTCGTCCGGCGATGAATCTTTTGTCCATGGGTTGTGCCAGTCTCTCCATCTCTCGAGATAGGCCGCGTAAGCCGGCGAGTCGTCGACTCGTTCCAGCATCCACTCTTTTGTTTGCGCAACGATTTCCTGCTCGCGCTCGATGGTGATCTTGCCAATGATGACCCGCGTTCTCAGGAACACAAAGTAAGTGTCGAGGACATCGCAGCGACAATAGTCGTTGATCTCCGCGATCTTGCCCTCGTCGTACATGTCCTGCACCATGTCGCCGCGCACATTCATTTTTCCGGGCTTGCCAAGAATGGTCGCCGCGAGGTCCAGGCCGCCGGAAAATCGGGTGGCGCCGAAGTTGACCATGATGTCCTGCACGTCCAGGTGCGCTGTCGTGTTGTACCGGTTTCTTGGTTGTTCGAAGCTGCGGCCCTGATCGTTGAACCAGGCTGTCGCTGCCAACCCGTACCGGAACGCTGACAGCTCCATCAGCGGCATGTCGAACGAGCGGCCATTAAAACTGACAAACGTCGGAAAGCCGTAGCCTTCCCAGCCTCGCCAGAAATGGTCGGTGATGACGTGCGGACGAAATTCAGGATCGTCGAGAATGACGATATCGGCGAGGGAAAAGTCGTGGCGAATTTTTGCTACGACGACTGAAATGGGGAAATGATAAGTGTAGGGAACAAAATCACTTCCATTCTTCTCAAAGAGCTCTTTGCGGAAACGTGATACCGCATCCTTCGGGTCGAGATCTTCGCCAGTAAATCGGAGATCTGCTACGAGCTGACCATCCACGGCGCTTTCTACGTCGAATACGAAGTAGCCGATTTCTTTGGGATCGCTCATTTGTTATTCCCGTTGCGCGGACCGAATGTCTCCTACGGTATCAAAGTCTGTTGAGATCGACGAGCAGGCATCGTAAAGGCCGTTGCAGAGCTTTATCGACCGTAGCGGCGCAAAAAAAGATGGCCGCGAGAATCTCGCGGCCATTCAGTGAAATTTCAAGATGTGAATCGTGCAGTTAGCTACGACGACGCATTCCCACAAGCCCGGCAAGTGCCATCGCGAGAAGTGTCATCGCACCCGGTTCAGGAACAGGAATCGCATCAATGACGTGAATCCAGCCGTTGTCGACGTTAAAGTCGGTCTCGATAACCGTCGCACCACCATAGAGAATGCTTCCATCTTCCAGGTCAAAGTCGTTGCCACTGAGAGCAGTGACCGTTTGTGGTCCACCGGCAACCAGCGAATTCAAGTCCGCTTCGTTGTAACCGGGTGTGTCAGAAACAATGACTCCGGATGGATTTCCACTCCGGCTGTCAATGACGATAAGATCATTGAGGGACCAGGATCGACCGGCTGTAGCGGCGGCTGCGATTGCGGCGTCCGTTGGAACGAAGAGTGTTGCACCTTCTGGGTACATTGCAGTGTCGTTGAGTTCTTCCAGGAGCGCGTCGCCTCCGAACATGGCCCAAAAGTCGTCTGTCGAAGCGGTCGAACTGATGCCGTCTTCGAAGTTGTTCGCAAGGCAACCACCTACGTGGAATACGCCGGAATCAAAACCGTCACCAACGGAAAATGTGGTGGATCCGGCGGCTGCCGGGTCAAAGCTGAACCCCGTTTCGATTTGCGCCGTGCCAAAATCAGCGGCGGTAAAGCCCGGACCAATGTTCATCAACGCCGTAGGATCTTCGGAGATTGCCAATGCTCCACCCGGAGTGTTGACCGGCTGGCCAACGAGTTGAAGCTGGTTATTGAAAAACCTGGGGGCACCCCATGCGATACCGTTGGCGAAGCCTGGCAGGACTGGGGTTGGATCGTCGATACCATCCGGCGAGGCCGTTGGGAGATCAATACCAGTCATGAGTGTTCCGTTGAACGAAATCAGGACACTGACCAACGGATAGTCGTCTCCAAGGAAAGACCCGTCAGCTGCCGTATCGTTCCTTCTGTTCGGGCCAGAGTTTTCGACGTAAATGTTCCCTGATCCCGGGTCGTAGCAAAAACTCGGGTCGAGAGTTTGGCCTGAAGTCGGGTTTGTCGGCGATGGGGACCACCGCTGAGCCTGTGCCGCCGTGCATGCAAGCAAGGCTGCTGCACAGCAAACAAACAATGTTCTCAGTTTATTATTCTTCATTGGCTTGACCTTTTTCTTGAACTTCAAAACTCTGGTACGTACCCGAGGACAATCACCGTTGTAGCCTGCGGGGCGGCCTCCGCAACTCACTTTTTTCAGGATGTGCTAAAAATAACGTTCTCGGGGCAATTTGCCCCATGATATCGAATTAAAAAAACGGAAAAATGCGGGTAATTCCGTCCAAGCCAGCCCCCAAACAAGAGGCAATCTGTGGTAGATCGTGAGAGATTATTGGAGCGTTTTCTGGAGTTCGTGAAGGTTGATACGACCGCGAATGCGGATGCCGAGTGCTACCCCAGCAGTGAAGGCCAGAGAGAGCTGGGCGCTATCGTTGCCAGACATCTCGAAGCGATAGGACTGGCGGAAGTCAAGCATAACGAATTCGCCCTGGTCAGCGCTACGATTCCGTCAAATCTGCCAGCCGCCTGCCCGGTTGTCGCCCTGAACTCGCATCTGGATACATCTCCTGAAACCACGGGAGCCGGTGTGAAGCCTCAAGTCATCAAAAGCTACGCCGGCGGTGATATTCCGCTGACTGGTGATACTTCCAAAACGATCACCGTTAGCGGCTGTCCCGAATTGAAAGACCTCGTTGGCAAGACGCTGATCACGACCGATGGCACGACTCTACTGGGCGGCGACGACAAAGCGGGAGTCGCAATCATTGTCGAGTTGGCCGCGTTCCTGATGGAACACCCGGAGATCAAACATGGGGACATTCGGGTACTGTTTACGTGTGACGAAGAGATTGGGCGGGGCGTCGACAAAGTCAACATGAATGAACTGGCCGCTGATGTCTGTTACACACTCGACGGGCCTGGTGCGAACGCCATCGACGTTGAGACTTTCTCTGCAGATGAAGCCACCGTTACGTTCACCGGCATCAACATCCATCCGGCAATCGCCAAAGATCGCATGGTGAATGCCATTCGAGCCGCCGGATCGTTTCTTGACCGACTGCCACGCGAAACCCTGGCACCTGAATCCACCGATGGGCGGGACGGGTTCTTGCACCCGTATCGCATTCTTGAGGGGCAAGTCGACAAAGTCGTTTTAAAGGTGCTCCTGCGCGACTTTGATACTTCCAGCCTGGAATCACATGCCGCATTGCTGCGGACAACCGCTGCCGAAATTCGCGAACTGCATCCGGGCTGTGAAATCGAAGTCGCCGTACGAGAGCAGTATCGGAATCTGGGTGAAGGTCTGGCGAAAGAGCCTCGAGCCGTCGAGTTTGCCAAGACAGCATTTAAGCGTCTCAACCGCGATGTATCGACGAATATCATCCGCGGCGGTACCGATGGATCACGTCTGACAGAATTGGGCCTGCCAACGCCGAACCTCTCTTCCGGCCAGCACAATATCCACTCTCCTCTGGAATTCGCCTGTCTGGATGAGATGGTGCAGGCCGTGGAAGTGCTCATCGAACTGGTTCAGGTTTGGGCAGAAGCAAAATAGAACGCATGGCTCGCGGCGAAATTTCGCTCGGCACCTGGGAGTTTGACGCATTTCGCACGAAACCCGAGGTCTGACAATCCAAACCCGGCCTCGGAAGTGCAAAAGTCGTCGCCCAAAAGCTCAAAGCCGAAGGCCCGGCGGTCTCGCCGGCTGGGCCGTTCGAATTTGGCAGACTTTGACGGTTGCTTTGAGATTCCGGTGTGCTATCAGCCGAGATGTCATGTTGCTGCGAATTCTACGAGAGAAAGCGGTTTTTATGGTCGAAACTATCCTGTATTGGACTTTTTCGTTTTCATGCTTGCCATCTGAATTCCGCCGTGAACAAATCTGCAATCATCGTACCGGCGATCGGCGACCAGCAAGTCGTCGATGAAACGCTCATTTCCGTTCTGGAGAATCGACCGAACGGGACTCGCGTACTTGTCCCCTGCGATGTTGACTACGAAGATCAATATGATCTTGCTGACGAAGTCGACTTCCTGCGGTGCGACCTCAGTCGTGAGCTTGGCAGTTCCATGTGGACAAAGCGACCGATGATTGCGTGGACGTCGCTTGCGAACGAAGCTCTCTATTCGGCACAACATTCGTACGTCGGCCTCGTTTTGCCGGGAGCCAGCATGCTGCCGGGCAGTATGGACGCCGTCACGGAGGTTTTCGAGAGCCGGCCAGATGTCGCAAGCATTGTTCCGATGCTCTTTGAGCCTGACAACGAGGATGCCACAGTAGGTGTGGCGATGCCATCAGGAACGCGAGTTGCGGTAATGCAAAGTCGCCAGGATCGCTTCGACGCGCAACTGGTGGGAGCGACCTTGATGGCCGGTTTTTATCGGACATCTGCGCTGCTCGACATCGGAGGGTGGAACACAAACGTTCACACGCAAGTCGCCGATATTGATTTGAGCATGCGACTTTACGAAGCGGGATACGAGATTCAGCGAACGCCGTTTAGTCGGATGGAGCTCAACGTTCATCCGGATTTGAATTTCGACCGGTATCGACTGAATCGCGACTCACAGTTAATCCATCGCCAGATAAGACGTATCGAAGGCAAAGCCTCGCGATTGCGACCGCTGCGGCTGTTCGGCGAGTTTCTCGCGAATCTCGGGTCCGGAAGCCTTTCGGGTTTGATGGGCCGTGTTTCCGGAGCGTATGGGAAATTGCCGAGCCCGACACGAACTTCTCAGCACGATCAGCTTGATCGACTGGCTGCATAGAACTTCCGCCACACCGTCGCCAGCAATTGGTGTAACCGTTCGCGCGGGCAAGGGGCTGGCTCAATTTTTCGGCGGCAAGCTGACTTATTTCGCTTTGCGGACAACCGCCGAAAATTTGTGCCTGACCTTCTCGAACCTGAGGAAATGTCAATATCCGTGAACGGTTACCAATTGGCCAGCAGCGGCGGTTGAAAGCAGCAATCACCTCACGAACTATGCTATCGGTTCGCGACCGGCCTTTTCAGGGAAAAACAGTTGGGCAATTGATTTGAGCAAGATCTGAGTTTCACGATCGGAACACTCAGGCAGCTGCCGGATGATGTGACCTCCTCGCGGCCAGCGAACAGCCATTACGCGTCCGCAATCTTCCAGCAGTTGATAGACGCGAGCCCGCGTAACGCCCATCTCTCGCGACTGGTCACGAACACTCTTCACGGGCACGTCGATACCAAGTCGGTCTCGCGTGAGGGCGTGAACTGCTTCGCCACAGTCGACAAGTATCTGATCGAGTAGAGGTTGAGCCAGATGGCGAGCGACCTCTTGCCGAGGTGCCGTGATCGGGGTCTGGCTGGCGAGCGTCGCGACGAACTGTTCCACCGCAGGAACAAACCTGGGTGTAAGGCTTATCGCCAGCGTGCTGTTATTTTGGGTTCTGTAAAGCAACTCGTGGATCGAATGGAAGACTTCAAGAACGACTCGAACCCGCTTCTCACCGTGTGTCTTCATCTGTCGAATTTCGCCAAGCGTCCGGCCAAGGTAATTGCCAAGCGGGGCGTCCCAGATCACCGTGGGGATCGACTGGAGCGATGGAGCAAGGTAGCCGAGTCGCACGTGGCCCAAGTGATGTCGTTTCACCGTGTCGCACCACTGAACCCAGAGAGCTTCAGATACGACAGACGCATCGAAACCCATCGCGCCGATGCCTGAATGAGCTTCGCCGTTTGTGGAAGCATCCAACTCGTCCGCGAGTGCCTTTAGTCCGAATGGTACCGCAGGGGGTGAGTCGCTCATTGCTCGATGCAACAGCTTCAGCAACGAGCTGATTTTCTTTTGACCAATACCGCGAGTCGCGGAAAGGCTGGAGTATGGGGTTTGCAGCAGATCGCCAAGCGTCCGGCCCAAAAATGCCAGCGGCAATCGGCGATCATTCGGCAATGCCCAGTAGGCAAGCGGCTTGTCGAGCCGATCTCGAAACTCGTCCTGCATTAGAGAACGACGTACTGTTTCAAAGCTGCTTTCCAGCTTGTGACCCTCGGCGGAGTTGACTTGAGACATTTCTAACGCTCCCAGGCTGTTTGGATCGGAGACCATGCTCTTCGCTTCTACGTTTACTGTGACGTTTACTGTGCTGTGTTGCGTTCTTTGCGTTGTTAAGCCGAAAAAACGTCTTAATGTTGCCTGCTTCACTAAAGAGAATTCTAATCAGAACTGGCAGAAATAGTATGGGGGGCCGGGTGGTTCGTACCAAGAAAGTGAAGATTTTCCCGCGTGAAATCGGTTTTGTGGCAGTTTTGGTCCCGCCGATGCGAATTTTCGATGCTTTTCTTTGAGAAAAAGAAGTCACCTATCCTTCGAGTTTCGATTCTCGAAAGGAGGGTTTTTCGGGGGAATGACCAAGTGATTTCTGCCGGGCAAATTCCCGATTATCGTAGTGGCTCTCGAGGTTTTGCGTGAGACGACCCACCTATAATGCGACGCGACCGATGCGAAACGAACGCCGCCGCCACAGTAACCGTTCACGGATATTGACGTTTCCTCAGGTTCGAGAGGGTCAGGCACAAATTTTCGGCGTTTGTCCGCAAAGCGAAATAGGTCAGTTTGCCGCCGGAAAATTGAGCCGACCCTTGCCGACCCTTGCCGGCGTGAACGCCGCCAACATACTTTTGTTGCGATTTTGCCACTTCATCTTCAGACAATTCGTTGATCAATTCTCAAAACCTGAAACGCTACTGCGTGATTGGAGCCGGTCCCGCCGGGCTGACAGCAACCAGGAACCTGGTGCATGCCGGTTTTCGCGTCGACTGTTATGACTCGCAACACGAAGTCGGTGGAATCTGGAATTTTTTGAACGAAAGCAGCAGTATTCACGAATCGACGCGAATGATTTCGTCAAAGCGTTTGACGGAGTTTTCCGATTTTCGAATGCCTCGTGAGTATCCACACTATCCGGGACACCGCCAGGCTTTCGAGTATTTGAAGTCGTACGCAAAGCACTTCAATCTCTATCCTCATATTCAACTGGGGCAGTCGGTAGAGTCAGTTCGTCTGGCCGAACGGGCAGGGCAAGCTGATTCCACCGAACGAAGTTGGGTTGTTCGCACGAACCGCCAATCGGAGGCTATCCGATACGATGGAGTCGTCGTGGCGAACGGTCATCATTCGAGTCCCCTTTGGCCAGAGATTCCTGGTTTGCGAGCCAACACTGGTTCGGGTGAGCGCTTCGCTGGCGAAGTCATCCACGCCCGGGACTACCGCTCAAGAGAGATTCTTCGAGGTCGCCGCGTGCTTGTGATTGGCGCTGGCAATTCCGGATGTGACTTGGCGGTCGAAGCCGCAAATTATGCGAAAAGCGCTTCAATCAGTATGCGACGTGGATACCACTTCTTTCCCAAGTATCTTTTTGGTGCACCGCTGGATCGCTGCGGTGAAAACATGCATCGCTGGAAGATCAAGTCGGTATTGAATGGATCGGTGTATCGATGGATCACAAAAATGTGTTTGCTTGCCACGGTAGGAAAGCTGGAATCCACCGGCTTGCCAGCGCCAGACCATAAGCTGTTTGAGTCGCATCCGATTGTCAATTCGAAGATGGTCGATTGCGTTCGCAATGGAAAGCTGAAAGTGCGACGTGATGTCCGGCGGCTTGATGGTCACCGGATTGATTTTACCGATGGGTCCGAAGCGGAATTCGATTTGGTGATCTGCGCGACGGGCTACAAACCCTCATTTCCTTTCCTCGACCCGGCGTTCGCGACTTCGCGGCTTGTACTCAACATGTTCGATCCTTCCATTGAAGGACTGTGGTTCATCGGGTTGATCCAGCCGGACGGTGGCATCTGGCAACTTGCCGACTATCAATCGCAACTGCTTGCCAAGTATCTTCAGCGGCGACAGACGGAAGGCCACGACAACCGGTGGCTCGATTCGTTGATCAGTTCCGGGGCTACGGGCTCGCCGCGTCACGATCGTACCCGCTACCTGGCATCGCCCCGGCATGCGTTCGAAGTCGACTATTTCGAATATCGGGATCGCCTCAAGACGCTTATCCGAAAACTGCATTGAGTAGCTTTCATGCCTTCCACACCGGATCCTGATGTTTGCCCGAAATGTGGAGCCGCGTTTGAGAGTGATCTTTGCGTTGGTTGCGAGTTGGTCGTGGCAAAACCGGTGATTCAGGAGCAGATTCTGGATCAGCGATTGCCAATCCTCGTTGTGCTGTTTTGCGTGATGGGGGTGTTGGGATTGCCACTGCTTTGGCTCAGCCCCGCGTTCCGTCGCCGGACCAAGGTCATATTGACCATCGTGGTGGTCATTTACACTGGGTTGCTGGCGACCGCCGCCTGGATGGCTGGTAGCTCTGCGTGGCAATCGTGGCTTGAGTTTGTTAACAGCTGACCGCGGCGACCGCCTGAACCCAATCTATCGAGCCATCAATTCATGAAACAGAACCCCTTTGCATCTCCGCCCGAAATGATCGGGGCATCCGGGCCCGATGAAGCAGGTCAGGCCAAAGCGCGCGAAGCACGTGTTGGCGAAGAGGTGATTCAATGGGAAAAGTTGAGATGGATCTACAACGGTATTCTTGTCATGGTCACTTTGATGTGCCTTGTGGCACGAACCGACTGGTTTGACGCACCACTCCAGTTGGCTGTGACTCTCGGCTTTGGCGGTATCGCCGCCAACATTTGCTACGGCGTAGGAACGATTCTTGGTGCCTATCTCGCGTGGATCGGCTTTAACAATCGTCATTTTCGCCTGGTCGTTTTTGTACTTGGTACCAGCTTCGCCTCACTACTCACCGCACTAACCATATTGAGATCCCGGTTCTAACGATCGTCTTCCGGTTGGGCTTCCAGTTCCGATTGGGCTTCGGTTTGCATTCGGTAAAACCGGAGCAACTGCTTTAGCTTATCGGTTCGAAACCCGGTCGCAGCAAACTTGTTCGCGAGGTTGCCTGAGTGAGCAGCCAAACGCGATAGAATGCAGCCTGAAAATGACAGCCCGTTTCTCAGAGGTTTCGCGTGAGTATTTCATCTGCCTTTATCAGGATCGGCCATTTTGCCATCGCCGTGCTTACAGTTTTTTTGACTGCGGAGACCGCGAACGCGGGAGTGCTGGTTGCAGCGCATCGAGGCGATTCGTCCTCGGCGCCGGAGAATACACTGGCATCCATTTTTTCCGCGGAAGGCAGCGCTGACCTGACCGAGATGGACGTTCGCGAAACGAACGATGGTGAGCTGGTGCTGATGCACGACGGAACCGTGAATCGAACCACAGACGGTCGCGGCGGTATTCGCCGAAAAACGCTGGCTGAGGTCCAGTCGCTGGACGCGGGGTCATGGTTCTCCGACGACTTTGCCGGCGAACCCGTACCTACGCTTGAACAGGCAATGATGACCGCGTTGACGCTGGGAATCGAACCTCTTGTCGAGAGAAAGGCTGGTAGCGCTGAAACCTATCACGCCACGCTGGCGGGATTGAAACTTGCTCCGTCAGAGTTTCGCGTGATCTCGTTTAGTCAGCGTTTTATCAGTGATCTTGATGCCCTGAATCCCGAATACCAGTTGGGCGTTCTGGGAAGCGGCGCGATCACTCAGGCGCGGCTCAATCGACTGGCCGCGAAAGGTGCCGACTTTATCAGTTGGCGTCACAACAGTATTCGTAGCGCTGCGCAAGTCGATCTGGTTCACGCCAACGGGATGGAGCTTCACGTCTGGACCGTGAACGATGAAAGTCGCATGGAGGAGCTAATCGACCTTGGCGTCGATGGAATCACGACGGACTATCCACATTTGCTGAACAGCCTCTTGCCGCAAAATGCGCTTGCCGCCGCCGTACCCGAGCCGCCGGGAAATGTTATCTCGCTCTTGCTTGCGGCTGGACTACTGTTTCGCCGCTCCAGAGCTGATTCATGTCGAAATTATTGCGCGTAATCTATCCGCAAGAATTCCAGCGTTCGCCTGCCTCGCTTCTGGCTGTTTGGAAAGTGCCTGATGGACAAGATTTGCCAGCGATTCGCCGACGTCTGGCCTAAGTTGCTGGACTGGTAGAGGGCACTTTGCAGACACAATGGTGCCAAGAAGTTCTGTGGTGGATTCGCACTGGAACACCGGTTGGCCAGTCAACAAGTTGTATAGCGACGCTCCCAGCCCGTAGACATCAGTTCTTTCGTCGTTTGGTCCGCGAAAGGCATCAATTTGTTCCGGCGCCATGAATTGCGGCGTACCTGCGAATTCGATATTGAATGCATCGCTGACCGCTCGGGCAAGACCGAAATCAGTGACAACGACGATACGGTTTTCATCCAACAACAGGTTCGCCGGTTTGAGGTCGCAATGAAGAATGTCTCGCGAATGTGCAAAATGAACACCATCTGCTGCCTGCGAGATCCAGCGTACTGCATCGTCGATGCTTACAGGTCCCTGTGCAATTTGCTCTCGCAAATCGCCGTTCGGAACAAGTTTCATCGCGATAAATCGACCACCGCCTGGCGTTACTCCGAGCTCATGTACCGTTATGACATTGGCATGGTTCATGTCTTTCAGGAATGTGGCTTCGCGGTCAAACCGTTCAACAACCGTGCGATCACGAATTAGTTCTTTGCGCAAGTACTTGATCGCGACGGTTCTGCCGGTTGGTTTGTGGGTGGCCCGGTAGACTTTCCCGGTAGCACCAACTGCGATCTGCTTCAGCAGCCGATAGTCACCAAGCGATGCCGAACTTCCCGAAACGCCCGATCTACCTGCCGCCGTCTTTTTCTTTTCGCCCGGTTTCCCTTTCGAAGGTTGCGAACGCGGCATGTCTTCGAGCAAAAGCGATTTTGCCTTTGCGGTATATCGACGTACCGTGCGATCCGAGATTTCAAGCTCTTTCGCGATCTCAGTCATTGAATAACCTTGCAGTCGCAATTGAACGACTCGGCGCCCGACAGGCTGAAGGCCTCGCATCAGTTTCTCAAGTTCGTCGGCGGCCATCATCGCAAGATCGGGGGAAGGCTCTCTGCTTTTGCCGCTACGGTGTGCGCCAGTTTTCTCGTGTTCGACATTGGCAACCTCCGCGTCGACGCTGCGTTTGGCGGCGAGGTGATAGTTCGCACCGCGATAGAGTTTGTGAAGGCTGATCTCAACCAGCAATCGCCAAAGATCGCCTTCCTTCTCGATCGTAAACTTGTCGTCACGTGCCCTAAGGAAGAAACTTCGATAGGCCGACATCACAACATCTTCCGGATCCATTCGTGATGCGAGCTTCTTCGACAACCGTGATCTGGCCAGCAGCATCAGTCGCTTGATGTAGCGGTGAAAAATCTCATCAGCTGCCGATTCGTTCCCCTGGACGAAACGGTCAAACGACTGGACCGAATCCCATTGGCTATCGCGGTTTGAGCCTGTCATGCCAGTGTTTGCGGATTTTCTGGAATTTCTGTCCGGTCTTGTGACGGGATTTGCATCTACGACTAACGCCAACCTGTGAAAGGAGATTGATCATGGCCCACGTCGTCACCAAAGCCTGTTTTGGTTGCAAGTATACCGATTGTGTCACGGTTTGCCCGTGCGAATGTTTTCACGAAGGTGAGCAAATGCTCTACATCGATCCGGAAGAGTGTATCGACTGCGGCGCATGCATTCCGGAATGTCCCGTGGAAGCGATCTTTATAGATCACGAAGTCCCTGAAGATCAGGTCGCTTTCATTCAGTTGAATGCCGAAATGTCAGCCGTCACGCCTTCGATATTGGAACAGAAGCCACCGCTGTGCGACTCATGATGCGAGGCTAGTCGGTGTCGGACGGACGTGTAGCGTCTCGGGCGGCGTGAATGCCGGTCGAGAGAGACGAAATGACGCTACACCAAAGTTGAATGCGCGCTAAAACTCGATTTCCATGCCGTCGGTGCCAAGCCGCGTGTTGGGAAATATGTCATTGACGACATCCATCCCGATTGGATCCTCGGTATTGAATATCGGGTTCACATGCACGAGCACGAGATTTTTGGCGCCTGACTGCTTCGCCACGTTGGCAACATTCGTGGCGGAGCTATGCCCGGTCAGTGTGGCTTTCTCATCGAGTCCGTCGGGGAAGTAACATTCATGAACCAGCAAATCGACGTCTTTGATGTGTTCGATGTACTCAGCATCGGGCGATGCAATGGTGTCGGTGATGTAGGCCAGCGACCGGTCGGGCCAGTCCAGTCGAAATCCGGTACTTCCTCCGGGGTGTTCCATGGGGAACGTCCTGATTTGACAATCGCCAACGGCCTTGAGTTCTTCGACTGGCGCAAAATCAAAAGGCGGAGTCACCGGGAACAGCACGTCTGCGAAAAGATGCTCCTGAACTGGTTTGATCTTCGTCGATTCGATATGCGCGGTGACTCGATCGACTTCTTTGCCGTACAGAACGTCAAAGAGGTAAGTCAGACCGATCACATGGTCGAGATGACCATGGCTAAGCAGAATGTCGAGCGTGCTGGTTTCGATATGCTCGCGCACCCGAAAAATCGCCGTCCCGGCATCGAGGATGATGCCTTCGGATGGCAACATCAGGCATGCGGTCTGGCGCAATTCGCTGGGGTGATAGCCACCCGATCCAAGCAGTAAGAGCTTCATCTCCGCATTATAGGGCCCGACGAAGGCCGCCCGCTAGAAGGTTCACGTCGGGAGTCTTGTGGCTCACACGACAACAGGTTGCAAGATGTTTACTACTTTTGAAGCAGAGTCTGTGTTCCGTCTTTTTCGGTGGCCACGATGTCCATACGCTAGTGGATCTTTAACAAGGTCCCTTGGTCCGCGAAAAGCGCTATTGCTGCAAGGATCTTTAACAAGATCCACTACGAACTATCCGGCAGTCATCCCGTGAGTTTTTCGAGCTGGCCTAACTCTCAATCGGAAACGCTATTTTGCAGAGCTATTGCCCAAGCAATTTCTGCAAACCCTTTTGCAGTTCGCCCTGAATCAGCTGCTGCGCTGCACCACCGATCAATTGCTGGGATAACTGGCCAATGGCGCGTCGATCCAGCTGCGGCTGGCTTAGATTGCCGGAGACTGGAATCTTGATCGTCTGTCCTTTCAATCCGGCAAGCAGCTTCTCTTTCTCGACCCACTTGTCGAGGATTGGAATCTCGGCGAGCAAGCCAACCGACTGATCCACTCCAACCCAACCTTGCGTACGAACGATGATGCTCCCGGAAGTCAGTTCCATGTTTCGGTGAAACACGCGACCATTCGCCATCTGGAAGTAAATCGTTTGCGGTGCGAGCTCCAGCAGGTTGTTTCCCTGTTCGAGAAACTTCATCGATGGAGCCGCTTTGCCAACGATCTCTGCGACTTGCTGAACGGTTCCTATCAACTGGCTTGCCAAAGGTCCTGGTTGCACTTGGGCGCCCATGATTTCGACTTGCCCCTGAACATTTGCCGTCATCGGGTCGTCGAGTGGTACGCGGGCACCCTGCAGCGACACTGAGAGTCGGCCTTCGGCGGTTGCGGCGCCGGCCAACGCAGGCGTGATGTATTTGAACCATGTCGAACACATTTCCGGTGTGATCTGCATGTTGTCGATAATCTTGCCGGGATCAACAACCATCGCCATCGGGGACGCATTCAGTTCCAGTCGCGGAGCGATCGAAACTGGCGTTGGTACGCCGGCGACCGCGAGCGAAAGTGGACTGAAGAATACCGTTCCCTGTTGAAGTTTTGTCTGGATAGCTTGAGGGCCCATCGTGACGCCGTACGCCTGAATGTTGTCCCAGGCAATGGTGGCTTCTGCGATCAAGTCGTTGGGAACCATCGCTGACGAAGTCAACGCTGCCGACGTGAGCTGAGTGTTGGAGTTGGGTATCGGCGTCGCCGTTGGTTGAGGATTCGACATCGCGAGCGAGTTCGCCACAAGCGGGCCCGTGATTGTGAACGGTTGGCGATGTTGACCGACCAGCTGAATGTCCGGACCAAGCTGAGGCGCAAGTTTGGTCGCAATCACTGCAAGGTCGTAGCTGATTTCGCCCTTCAGGTTGGCTTTGGGGCTGGCGGAAAGGCTCGTCAGATTCCCGGCGGCAGCCAGGTTGAGCCCGTTCGAAGCTACGTCGATCTTTTGCAGATTCAGCTGATCGCTGGCCGGCATGTATTGCCCGTTCGCGGACAGCTTGAGATTCGGCTCGGACCAGACGGTTGTCCACGCATTCGGGCCGGCGGCGCCATTGGGAGCGGGCGATGCGGCACGTTCTTCGTAAACAAAGTTGGTCACATCCGTATTGCCAAGGAACGAAATCGTACCGTTCTCGGTGCTCAGTTGAGCCTGCCCCTGAAACGCGCCTCTTGGACGAGCCGTTGGAGGTGATTCGGCGTACTGAATGGCCGCCAGTCGACCAAGGTCTCCGCGGAAGGCGAACGCGCCGCTCGCTGCGGTTTGATCGCCGTCGATTCTCGCGAGTAGATTTTCGGCGCGCATCGCGATGGTGCTGCTCGTAAACGTCAGCGACGGTGACGAAATTTCGTTTCCGGTGGCTCGCCAGGAAAGGCTACCATCCACTTGCACATTGGGTTCGCGAATCAGGAGTCCGGGTGAGCTCGCGCTCAGATTCTGTAAAGCGATTTTGCAACTGGCAAGATCGACTTGCTGGGCATGAAACTTTCCGCTGCCCGTCGCCTGAATCCCTGAACGGATTTCCCATCCGGGAATGGTGACTCCCCACGGACGCAATCGAGCCAGCCACGATTCTGCATAACCGCTCAGTTGGCACTGAAGCGGCCAGACGGAATCCGCTGTCGGCTGAATCACTGGTTCCGTCAAAGCGGCCACCATTCGGTCTTCGCCAGTGAGAATCTGGACATTGGCCGAGTCAATATTTTGCAGGCCATTCGCGACGTCGACGTGTCCGGCGGCACTCGCCGTGAGCGTCAGTTGCTGCTCACGAATCGGTGGTATCTGCGACGAAGTCATCGCAAACTCCTGGAACTCCGCCTTCAAAGTGCCTTGGCACCTGGTATCCTCCAGCGTTTTCCAGGCTCCGTTCGCAGTCATGCGACCGGCGAGTTGCAAATCGCCAAGATCACAGAATTGCCCAAGTTGTTCGACGAGTTTTGCCAAGTCGCCGGTTGCCTGGACTTGCCCGCTCGCGAGGGTTCCGGATCCGCTCACGTTCAAAAAGTCGGATTGGCAGTCCAGCCGTTGGAGTTGCATACCTTCCTGGTTCGATACGCCGGCGACCGCAAGATGGATGGGTTGATCCCAGGTTACCGTGCGACCGTTGCTGACAGCGGCAATGCGATCCGTCTGGACGGAACCGGTGATGACACGTTGCCCAAGTTCAATGCGACTGTTCAAGTCGAGGCTGGCTTGCCCCTGGGTAATCGTCATGCCCTGCTTGAGGTTCAACGTTTGTGGCAGTTGGGCCGCCGTCGCTGCAACGTCGATGTTGCCTTTGATCTGATAGGCGTGGGACGACTGCCAGTTGGTGAGCAGGTTGGTGACCGATTGGCCGGCCATGAGTTCATTCAGCATCGCAGTGCCGGAGATTTCCAGATTCGCAAGGTCCGACTGAATCTGTACGCCGCGGAGGTTGACCATGTTGTCAACAATTTGCGCATCGATTGTGGCATTGGCTTTTTGCAGGGCGATCTGGTCGTTCCCAAGCGCGCTCGGCATACGAATCTGCGGCTCGTCGATGCCAACGGTTCCGGCGGCCTGCAACTCAGGCCCTTTGTTCGTACGGCTCCAGCGACAGTCCATGTTCGAGACCAGTTGGCCGTGCAGATCGAGATCCAGATTGGCTCGCCGCCATAGCGGCTGTAACGCTGCCAGGGGGAAGCCCTGTGAAATCAGCTGCAAATGTCCATCGCCAAGATCCGTTGCGGAGATTTGTGCCGGTTGCTGCCACGCGATGTTGGTGGAAAGGTTGCCGCGGCGAGCCTGATATTCGGCATCCGCCGACAAGTTAACAGTCAGCGGTTCCGGCGCCGCATTCGGCATTTCCATTTGCAGTTCGAGGTTGTCGACGGTGCAGGTTTGCTGCGTCACTGCGTCAGTAATCAACGCCTTGCCTTCGGTGATCGTCAGGCCAAAAGCAATCGGCTTGCTTTTGCTGTTCGTCGCCACTTCGTCAGCCGAGTTGCTGGTGAATGGCGCGAGCAACTCTTCGAGATTGCTACTTTCAGCAGTCACAATGATGGAGACTTGCGGCTGGTGCAGCTGGAACGTGCCCAGATCCTGGTAGTTGGTTGCGATTTGCGACAGATGTTTGGTTGAACTGATCAGCGGCACTTGCGCAATGAGTTGCCCCTGACTGTCGCTGACCGTCACGTCGCGCAGTTCGAGCGGGCTGAACCAGCCGGCGGATGCGTCGCGAATGGAAATCTGGCCCGGGAAGTCTGGCGCTGCCCAGGTGATCAGTTTGTTTCGTAAGTCGGTTTTGGCAATGATCGTTGGCGCAAGAAAGATCACTACGGCAACAAGTAGCAGCAGGTACAGCCAGCCCTTGCCGCCTTTGCGTCGCTTGCGCCGGTTGTAGGTGACTGCCTGATTATCGTTCGGCATCACATCATCGTGATGATTCATCGCTCGATTCCTTTCGCTGAAATATTCCACGCCACTGCAGCGGTGCAGCGGTCGGAATTACCCGGAATTAGTACCGGGAAGCAGTCGGTGTCGTAAAGATCACCACGAGTGATAGCGATGATGCGCTTGTGCCGGGGCAGGGCATGCGGTGCATGCCGTGAGGGAGGTGTCATGCATAGCATGACCAACTTTCGGCCCGCCGCGACGAAAGGAGATCCATGCCGACAGCAATGCTGGCAAATGTTCTTCCCAACTACGTAGCATGGAAGGCGTGAATGATAGAAACGCAGAGCTGCTGAGGACGTAGAGATGCAATCCGCGCATCTGCTCTGCGCATTTCCTCTGCGCTTTTCTTCTGCGCCTTGTGCGTCGCAACCCGCCTGCTCGCCGCGATTCAGGGCCGAAGGCCCGACACAGCCCCGCCGGCGGACTTGTCCGCCGGAAACACAATGCAAAAAAACACTTGAGCACCGAAGGTGCGTTACAACAAACGGTCAGCATCTGATGGCAAACGAGTATTTTTCAGACTGCCACTTGAGACGCACCTTCGGTGCTTTTGAGTTTTCTTCTGGCACAGCAACCGGTGCCTTACGGCAACGGCAGGGGTTGTACCAGGCCTTCGGCCCTTGAAACAACGAGTGTTTGAACAACCAGGCAATCCTTCAAGCACAATTCGCTACGACCAATATAGGCCCCGCTCATCTTGAGGAATGACGGGAAAGTAAACATGCAGTCTGGGTAGGGCATGCTGTGCATGCCGTGAGGGAGGTGAGGTGTCATGCACAGCATGACCTACTTGCTACTTTCGGCCCATAGCGACAAAGGGAGATCCATGCCGACAGCATTGCTGGCAAATCCCTGAGGAATTTGAAAGGTAATACCCTTACTTCGCAAGATTGACTTATTGACATATCGTGACATCACGATATATTGGTATTGGAGACGAATGATGGGCGCAAAAACCAGGAAGCCGACAAACAACCCGGAAGCGTTTGCGATGGCCGCAGAGTGCCTGCGCGTGTTATCGCATCCGGTGCGGTTACGAATGGTGCAGCTGTTACTGCAAGGTCGCTATACCGTCGGTGAACTGGCGGAGGATAGCGACATTCCCAATAACGTAGCCTCCGAACATCTGCGTTTGATGCAACGATGTGGTTTCTTCACCAGTCAGCGGGAAGGTCGTCGGGTCTTCTATGAAGTTGCTGAACCGCATTTGGCAAATATTATGTCATGCATTGAGGATCGCTTTTTAAAGGGCAAGCAAAAGAAGTAGCTTCACCGCCACGCATTTTTTTACGAACATATGTCGTCTTGTTGCGACATTACGATATAAAGGAACCGATGATGAACCAGACAATTCACGCCGAAGAACTGGCGACGCTTCATTCTCAGAACGATGTCGAACTGATTGATGTTCGGGCTCCGATCGAATTTCGTGAAGTCCACGCCGAGATCGCGCAGAACATACCGCTCGCGAGGCTCGATCCGCATGCGATCATGAAATCTCGTGACACGGCTTCTGCACCGCTGTACGTAATCTGCAAGGAGGGCGGGCGCGGCGAAAAGGCACGCCAGAAATTCGTCGACGCTGGCTACGACAATGTTGTCAATGTCGAAGGTGGCACAACCGCCTGGATCGCTGCCGGCCTTCCAGTCGTTCGAGGCAAGAAAGCCGTATCGATCGAACGCCAGGTTCGCATTGTTGCCGGAACCATGATTCTGGTTTTCGGAGTTCTTGCTATGACCGTAAACCCATACTTCGCGGGCGTGTCCGCTTTCATGGGAGCAGGGTTAGCCTTCGCCGGTTTTACCGACACGTGTGGAATGGGCATGATGCTCGCCAGGATGCCCTGGAACCAGGTGACGGCCGACGAGAGTCCTGCGACTGCATCTTGCACGTTGCAGGGCGCTTCCAGGTGACTGTTTCATCACTTCACCGGTATTCAACACGGTGTTGGCAAACACAAACAGGAAAGAAATGATGTTGCTCAGATACTTTTACGACGAAGCGCTGGCTCATGCTTCCTACATGGTCGGATGTCAAAGAGAACGCGTGGCAATCGTTGTCGATCCCGGACGGGATATTGCCCAGTATTTAGCGGCGGCGAAACGCGAAGGCCTGAAACTGGTCGCTGCTGCCGAGACGCACATTCACGCGGACTATGTTTCAGGTGTGCGAGAGCTGGCCGAACGGTTTGATGCGAAGCTCTGCTTTTCCGACGAAGGTCCAGCCGAATGGAAATATCAATTCGCGGCGAACTACGATTCACAACTTCTCAAAGACGGTGATTCTTTCACGGTCGGCAGGATCAAGTTCGACGTTATGCATACGCCTGGGCACACGCCTGAAAGCCTTTCGTTCGTGTTAACCGACCAGGGAGGCGGTGCGGACAAGCCGATGGGGATCTTTACTGGCGACTTCGTTTTCGTGGGTGCAATCGGTCGGCCTGATTTGTTGGAGGAAGCCGCGGGTATTCAAGGGAGCGCTCAGGAAGGAGCGAAAGACCTTTTTCAATCAGTCCAGTGGTTCAGGCAACTGCCGGACTATCTGCAAGTCTGGCCTGCGCATGGTGCCGGCAGCGCTTGCGGCAAAGGGCTTGGCGCAATTCCTTCAACGACAGTGGGCTACGAAAAGTTGTTCAATCCAGCACTCCAGTTCGAAAGCGAGTCCGATTTCGTCGACTATATTCTGTCCGACCAGCCAGTCGCCCCAAAATATTTCGCGACAATGAAGCAGGTCAATAAAGCCGGCCCTCGCGTGTTAGGCTCGGCCACGACTCTTCCATCTCTGGACGTCACAGAACTGGACAAGGCGAAAGCCACCGGGACCTTGTTGGACATATCTGCGTCGTCTGCGTTTGCTGAAGGCCATGTTCCCGGCTCACTCAATATTCCCCAGGGAATGCTGGCGGGGTGGGCTGGCTGGATTCTCGACTATTCACTTCCGGTGTTTCTCATCGGAAACGAATCACAGGTTCCCGAAGCGGTTCGCGTTTTACATAAGATCGGCGTCGAGACGATCGCAGGTTTCTTCACGATTGAAGATCTACAGCAAGCTGGCCGAATGACGGAACGATACGAGAACAGGTTGCCAATTGATCTCGTCGGTCAGATTGAGCGTAAAGAGGTAACCCTGATCGATGTTCGATCAGATGCAGAATGGAACGCTGGCCGGATCGAACACGCCCAGCATCATTTCCTGGGGCGTCTCACTGAGCACCTTGGTGAAATCGGCAGCGACAAGCCGGTCGTTGCCCAGTGTCTGGGTGGCGCCCGATCAGCAATCGCCGCAAGCATCTTGCAGGCCGCAGGAAAACAGGTGATCAACATGAGCGGCGGGTTCAACGGTTGGCGAAAGGCCAGATTACCCATCGAAACGAACACGGCAATACCCGACTGCAAAGTCGGCTCGGGTGTAAAGTGTTCTCAATAGAGTCCACCATCTCTTACGAACCAGGTACCAAACATGAACTGGATTATGCAACCGTGGCCGTGGTGGGTGTCGGGCGTCCTGGTCGGTCTCACCGTTCCGCTGCTCTACATACTTGTAGGTAAGGGGTTCGGTATATCGACAAGCCTCCAACAGATCGGCGCCATGTGTGCGCCCAACAGCAAGCTGGATTATCTGCGGAGTTACGACCGACAGGTTGGTATCTGGACGTTGGTATTTGTAGTCGGAATCGCGATCGGGGGATTCGTAGCGACGCATCTTCTGTCATCAGCTCCCATCGAGTTTCTCCCATCCTCATACTATTCGTTTGGCGGAGCGATTCGCTTGCTGATTGGCGGATTCTTGATCGGTTTCGGTACCCGCTACGCGGGTGGTTGTACGTCCGGACACTCGATCACTGGTATTTCGAACCTCAACTGGCCAAGTCTCGTCGCGACAGTCTTTTTCTTCGTCGGCGGACTGGCGGTCACCTGGGGACTCGGCGCCTTTCTGTTTTCATAGGATGCAACCATGACATCGTCCGCTAATACAACTGAACCAGCAGTGGCCGCCACAACAAAGGCTGGGCTGTCGTCGGTGAAACTCCTTCTTGTTTTGGTGATGGGAATCTACTTCGGAGTCGTACTGACGAAGTCCGAAGTGGTGCGTTGGCAACGTGTCCACGACATGTTCCTGTTTCGCGAAGCGCACATGTACTTGATTATCAGCGTTGGAATTGTGGTCGCGTTGATTTCCATGCTGATCATCAAACGATTCAAATTCAAAATGCTCGATGGCAGTCCAGTTGCCTACACGCCGAAGCCATTTCATAAGGGCGTGATCCTCGGCGGAATGATTTTCGGAGCGGGCTGGGCGATCACCGGCGCCTGCCCCGGACCAATCTATGCCCAAATCGGAGCCGGAGAGTGGATTGCCGTGTTCACGCTCCTCGGGGCTCTTGCGGGTATGTATTGCTATGCCGCGTTGAAACCTGTCCTACCGCGTTAGCAAGTCTTTTTTTTGCGGCTCGATTTTGACGCGTAGTTTGCCGACCGGTGGAACCGCAGATGCTTCCAACCTTCAGCCGGGGTAGGGCATGCTGTGCATGCCGTGAGGGAGGTGTCATGCATAGCATGACCAACTTTCGGCCCGCCGCGACGAAAGGAGATCCATGCTGACAGCAATGCTGGCAAATGTTCTTCCCAACTACGTAGCATGGAAGGCGTGAAAGATAGAAACGCAGAGCTGCTGAGGACGTAGAGATGCAATCCGCGCATCTGCTCTGCGCATTTCCTCTGCGCTTCTCTTCTGCGCCTTTCCTCTGCGCTTTGTGCGTCGCAACCCGCCTGCTCGCCGCGATTCAGGGCCGAAGGCCCGACACAGCCCCTGCCGGCGGACTTGTCCGCCGGAAACACAATGCAAAAAAACACTTGAGCACCGAAGGTGCGCCACAACAAACGGTCAGCATCTGATGGCAAACAAGAATTGTTCAGCCTGCCACTTGTGACGCACCTTCGGTGCTTTTGAGTTTTCTTCTGGCGCAGCAACCGGTGCCTTACGGCAACGGCAGGGGTTGTACCAGGCCTTCGGCCCTTGAAACAATGAGTGCTTGAACAACTAGTGCTGCGTCGACTCTAAATTTTGGGGTTGGCCTTGTCGATCCAGATCGCCATGCAAGATTTACGAACATGTGCCAACCCAAACTTTTAAGCTGGACGAAGCACTAGGCAATCCTTCAAGCACAATTCGCCACGACCAATTGTCTAGTTTGCGGACCGATGGAAGTGCACATGCTTCCAGCCTTCGGGCCGGCGAACCCAGACGCGAGTTTCTTCCGAACGGTTCGTTGCCGCGCCGCTGCCGCCCGGTTGATGTTGAACCAGCCGAATGTAACTCACGATCGCCATATCCTCGCCAATCACCCGGACGTGTGGTGAGGCCATCGTCGTGTTGTGCAGTCCCTCTGCACCGCCAAGTTCGAAGTAGTACCGATGAAAGTCCATGCCTTCCACCAGGACACCGCGAGCTTCCGGTTCGAAGCAGGTTAGCGATTCGTCGCAAAGCGTTTCGTAGGTCTTCCAGTCGGCAGCGGCGATTGAATCAAGTAGCATTTGCGTTGCGCCCAACACTTCAAGAATGGTGTCTTCCGTCGAGTCGTTTTGTGTTTGATTGCTCATTCCGTTTCCCTGTTTATTCGATATTCATCGCGGCTCGTATCGTCATTCTTTGATTCGATCGAGCGTCACGAATGAATAGTCATGTTCATTTTTCCCGTCAGCCGCATGATTCTCTTCATCGACGACTTGCCATTCATCCTCATCAATTTCGGGGAAGAATGTATCACCCTCAATCTCTGCATGCACACGAGTCAGGTACAGCCGATCTGTCGAGGGCAGGGCCAGTCGATAAATCTCAGCCCCGCCAACCACAAACAACTCGGGCTCATGCGATGATTCTGACGCAGCCTCTGACTCGGCGGCTTTTGCCAACGCCGACTGCCAATCGTGAACCACGATCGCACCGGGGAATTCAAATTCAACATTTCTTGTCAGCACAATCGTCTGACGCCCGGGAAGTAACCGGCCAATCGACTCGAGCGTTTTTCGGCCCATCAGGATCGGATGGCCCATGGTGAGCCGCCTGAATCGTTTCAGATCCGCCGACAGTCGCCACGGGAGATCACCATCGCGACCAATAACGTGGTTCGTGGAGCAGGCGACAAGAATGGAAATACGCATGTTCATTTGACTTCAGCCTGCGACCGCGCCCGTTCCTCCGAAAGCCAATTGCGTAGTGGATCTTGTTAAAGATCCCTGTCGTTTACGATCATTTCCGTGCAGGGATCTTTGACAAGATCCACTACTTGTATTCCTGGACTCCACTCAAACTGCAATCGGTGCCTTGATCGTTGGATGAGGATCGTAGTCCACCAGTACAAAATCTTCATACACAAACGCATCTATCTCTTTCGCGTCGCCCTGGATCTCCAGTCGCGGGAGCGGTCGCGGCTCGCGTGTGAGTTGCAGCCTGGCCTGCTCGAAGTGGTTGGAATACAAATGTGCGTCCCCAAGCGTATGAATAAACTCGCCCACTTTGAGATTCGCCACCTTGGCAATCATATGCGTCAGCAACGCATACGACGCGATATTGAAGGGTACGCCAAGAAAAACGTCCGCGCTGCGTTGATACAACTGGCAGGACAATTTTCCATCCGCGACGTAGAACTGAAACAGTGCATGGCAGGGCGGTAGCGCCATCTTTGCCACATCCGACGGGTTCCACGCTGTGACAAGCATGCGACGCGAATCGGGATTGTTGCGGATCAATTCGATGACGTTGGCAATCTGGTCGATCGTTTCTCCGTTCGAATCAGCCACAGGCCAGCTGCGCCATTGATGTCCATAGACGGGACCAAGGTCGCCATTCTCATCGGCCCACTCATCCCAAATGGTGACTTTGTTGTCCTTCAGATAGGCGATATTGGTATCGCCGCGAAGGAACCAGAGCAGTTCGTAGGCCACCGACCGGAAGTGAACTTTCTTGGTCGTCAGCAGCGGGAACCCGGCCGACAGATCGTATCGCGACTGGTACCCAAAAACACTTCGCGTTCCGGTGCCGGTGCGGTCCGACTTGTCCTGGCCGTTATCGAGAATGTGCCGCAGCAGGTCGAGGTAGCTTTGCATGGCAGTTCGTTACTCTTTGCCCATCAGTTTCTGAACGAGTTTGGCGATCAGTGCCGGGTCATCCTTCGACCGAAGGTATTCAATTCGCTCCGGTTTGAGACCAATCTTTTCGAGATGCCCGACGATCAGGTCCCATTGGCGATCGCGTTTTTTCTTGCCTTCGGCGAGGTACAGTTCCGTGACGAGTTCTTGCAGACGCTGGATCGAGATCGCCTCGCGATTCTCGTAGTAGTTCTTGATGATCTTCTGTTGATACTTTGAGTGGTTCTTGGCCATCCGTGTTGTCTCGTTGCAGTAGCTGTGGATCAATTCGTAAACAGTATGGTCGTTGTGAGCGGTATGGCGCTAGCCTCGGATGGACACGGTATCTGGGACTTGCGATCCGATTTTCGCGTTTCCAACGATGGTCCCACCGGCGGCTAGCGCCGTACCGCTCACAAGCTCGCAGAGCCTGGGTCATCTGCTGTCGCGAATTGGGCGTGTTTGCCATCCGTTTATGGTGACAGAAAAGCCGCGAAAACAACAGCCATCGGCTGAAATGTCGGGCGAATTGGGCGAGCCAACGGCGGCTGGTCAAAAGCCCTAGTAGCAGGATTGCTGGCCCGTTACGATAAACGACTCATGGCCCGTTTCAGGGGCTTCACGGAACCCTGACAGGTCGATCGTTACCGAATCGTTTTGCCGGAACAGACAGTATGCCGATCGTAAAATTCGTCAAAGAGAAGAAGGAAATTGAAGTTCAGAAGGGAGCCAACCTGCGGAAGGAAGCTCTCAAGGCGGGCATCAATCTGTATCAGGGTGTCAATGGTATCGGTGCCGGTATCAACAAGATAGCCAACTGCCACGGTTTCGGTACGTGCGGCACCTGTCGGGTGCTGATCACGAAGGGGATCGAAAACGTTGACGAGATCGGCACGTTCGAAAAAATGCGTCTGACGCTTCCGATTCCCGAACCAATGGCCGCGATAGCATACATTGGCAATGAAGAAACAATGCGGCTGGCTTGCCAAACCAATGTGAACGGTGACATCGAAGTCGAAACGGGGCCTGAGATTAATCTCTTTGGTGACAACTTCTTTAGCTAGTCGTCGGAATGCAGGATTCAGCCTGCGACCGCGCACCGGGAAGACATGCATCCGTAACCAACGATCGCATCATGCAACAAATCATCGCGATCGTGAAACCGTTTCTCGCTGAACAGGTTCTTCAGAATCTTGAACGGGCTCCACTCGAAGCCATCTATGTTCGCGAAGTCAAAGGCTTTGGTCGTCAGAAAAGTTATCTCGGCCAGTATGATGATTCTGATGGATCCGAGTTTTCCGAGACCTTTCTGCCGAAGGTCGAGATTACCATCTGGGTAGACGACGAACGTTCCGAAGAGATCATTCAGACGGTGGTGAAGACTGCCCGCACAGGTCGTATTGGTGATGGCAAGGTCTTTGTGTTGCCGGGAGCGATGCCGACGACGGTTGTCCGGTAGTGCCGCCGATACCTGGATGCTGTTTCGCAGCCGATGGTTAGTTGGATCTCGAAATGGAATCCAGCATTTCGCGATTGCGTTTTCGAAATCTTTTGCATTCGCTAACGAGGCTTTCGCTTTCCGTTCGCAGAAGATACGCCAGCCGTTCGAGATCCAGTTCCGCCGTCGGTAAATCATGCCGCGCGGTAGTGTTCATTAACCGCAGCCGCGACTCGACTCGTCGAAGGTACCGATAAGACTGCGTCAGATACTCTGCGTCCCCGGAATCCAGCAAGCGCCGTTTTTCGAGCTGGGCAATCGCGCTCAGTGTGCCCGGCACCGCAATTTCGGGGTGCGTCTGCATGTGTCGTAGCTGGAGTATTTGAACGAGAAACTCGACATCGACCGTGCCGCCGACTCCGCGTTTCAAATTGTCTGGCTTGGCGGTCTTCTCCATCTGCAGCCGCATGTTATGGATCTGCGCTGCAAACTCTGGTTGCCACGATGGATTGCAGAGAATGTGTTTTACCGCGTTCATGGTTTCGGCTCGTGCGGCCGCAGACCCGAACACTGGTCGCGCCTTGCACAAAGCCTGACGTTCCCAAAGCTGCCCGCTGCCACCACTGAAGTAGCGGCGAAATTCATCCAGCGAAACGGCCAGCGCGCCGCTTTTTCCAGTCGGTCGTAAACGTGGGTCCATCTCGTACAGTCGACCAAGCGCCGTGATTCGGGTAAGTCGTCGAATGATGCGCTGACCCAACTCGCTGAAAAAATGCTGGTTGGATGTGGTCTCCACACTATCTTCGCCACGCAGTTCATCAGGTATCCAGGTTTGGCCTTCGCACTCGTAAAGAAAGACAACATCCAGATCGCTATGGTAATTCGGCTCCGCACCGCCGAGCTTTCCCAGCCCTAGAATAATAAACTCGCAGTCGTCGGGTTGTAGCTCGCAAACCGTATTGCACGACCCGATACCGACGGACAAAACGTGGCGACTGTTGCCAGTGGACGGTGCCTGTTTCTCCAGGTCCGAACCCGACCTTGAATGCTCACCGTTCACTTTGGGAATACCGTACTTGCGAACAAGGTTCTGGTATTCGTGAATCGCGACTTGTTGCAAACACGCTTCGGCAATCGCCGACAGTGTTTCCGTCGTGGCCTTGATGTCGTCTTTGTCGAGAATGTCCCGGACACCAACGAGCAGGTGCATGGAATGTTTAAAGCTGTGCAGGATTGGATCGATGTCTTCGGCACTCGCCGTAAGCTCGCGGAGTGAGTCAAAGATCTCGTCCGGTGTTGGCAACCGATTGCGGACGAGCGAGTCCATCAGTTCGTCGATCATCCCCGGGTTCGTGGTGAGTATCGACGACAGGTAGGGACTGCTGGCGCACAGTCGGACATAGAGGTTCATCGACGCATCGCTGACGCTGAACAATTCCCACAACGCTCCCTTTCCGCCCAGGGAATCGCTGACCTTCGCGAGGTTTAGCAGCGTCTGATCCGGATCGGGTGTCGCCGCAATCTCGGAAAGCAGTTTGGATGCGATCGCCGCAAGGAAATGACGGCATCGTCGAGTCGACAGGAACGGGATTTTCTCGTGCGCCAGATCGCAGAGGTTTTCGTAGGCCGCTGCAACGTTCCCAAAGTTGTAAGTCGCAAGCGTATCGTTGATCGACTCGGGCCCGGGATTGGGGTCGAGGATCAAGTCGACTGTCGGCGAACTTTCGTCGATGGATGGAAACGCGTCATGTAGCAGGTGATCGAGGATCTTGCGATTGAGTTCTGTCTTTTCCTGCAAGTCGCGTTGGAATGCGGCCAGTGGTTGTTCCTCCGCGCCATTTTCACCCGATCCCGCGCTGCCGTAACCCATCCGGATCGCGAGCTTGGTCATTTCCTCATCGCCCGTCGGCAATGTATGGGTTTGCATGTCGAACATGATCTGCAAGCGATGCTCAATCTTGCGAAGAAACGCATAGTTCTCTTCGAGAATACTCCGCTCCTGCATCGTCAAACAGCCAGCTTCTTCCAGACGCACGATGGCTTCGAGCGTGTTGCCGGTTCGAATCGATTCCAGCTCGCCGCCATTGAGCAGTTGCAGGAACTGAATCACAAACTCGATATCACGAATGCCACCGTGGCCCGTTTTGACGTTCAGATTTTCCGTTCCACCGGCCGCCGATCGTTGTTCAATCTTTCGTTTAAGGTTCTTTATTCCGGCGATATCTGTCTGGGCGAGGTAGCGCCGGTAAGTCCACGGAGCCAGTGTTTTGAGGATGTCTTCGCCCAACTGCAAATCACCCGCGACGGGCCGGGCTTTGACGTAAGCCTGCCTTTCCCACGTGCGACCATGCAAATCGTAGTAGCGAAGCGCCGCATCACGACTGATCACAATCGGTCCCTGGCCACCGTTGGGCCGCAGCCGCAAGTCGACTCGATAGCAGGCGCCAAACTCCGTCGATGTGGTCATCATTTTGACGAATCGCCGCGCGAGGTTATCGAAATATTCCGAGTTCGTGATCGGCCGTTTCCCGTCGGTATGCCCGTCGTCCGAATAGAAAAGGATCAGGTCGATGTCGCTGGAATAATTGAGTTCGCATCCGCCCAGTTTTCCGAGCGCGACAACGACAAACTCGGCGAGCTTTCCGTCCGGTCGCCGAGGCAGCCCGAATAAGGGCAACAGTTGCTGTTTCGCGGCGGATACGGCGGCTTCGCAAATGCTGTCGGCCACGTGACTGATCTGTCGGGTGACGGTTTCCAGTCGCTGGGACCGAATGATATCCCCATAGACGATGCGGGCGGTTTCTCTCAGCTTGAATCGCCGCATCAGCTCCGTCGATCGCGACTCGTCACCACCCGCGATGGCCATTTCGTTGAGCAGTTCGTCCACGAGGACTTCACGCGATACGGGCGTGCCTTCCGACATTCTCAGGAGATCATAGATCTCCGGTTGCCGGATCAGAAGATCGCTGAGATGTTGGCTGGTTGAAAGGATCTGCAGCAGGACAGGTAGCGACTGCTTGTCTCGCTCGAAAAGAGCCGCGAGGGAGAGAGGGCTTCTGGCGGATGCGACAAACCGTTCGAGGTTATTGATCGCCATGTCGATATCGCTGATCTTCGACTGTTCCAGCGATAGTGTTTTGCACATGCCGGCGAGGAGATCCAGCGGCAC
>CALHZT010000416.1 GCA_938040995.1 uncultured Pirellulaceae bacterium
GGCGGCTGATGGGCGTTAAAAATCGTCGTGTTGCCATCAGCCGCCACGCGTTAGCGTCCGGTTTTCTAGTGGTGCCAGTTCGACGTTGTTCGTGCGGTTGAACGGGTTGGCCAGGGTAGCCGTGCTGGCTATTCGGAACCGTGGGCTCGCTCACAATTCAGTTAAATCGAGATTGTTTCGTTGGCATGAACGCGACGCATTAACGCAACCCATGCGGCGACAGCAAAGTGTTGAACGAAGGTATATCCGATAATTGCGAGATGAGACTCTACCGCGACAGGAATCGCCATCGTGGCAATGACCAGAGCGAGCCCGGTGTTGCTCATGACCGTTCCAAGGAGGACGGAATTCTTCACTTCAGGCGACTCATTATTGCCGAAAGCCAGGAGCAGATGCACGGCGATTCGCGTGGCCAAATGTAACGCGACACAACTGCCGATGATCAAAGCGGCGCGACCCGTTGTCGTTGTTGACATCGCCTCGGGAAGGCTGGACGATCCGTTGGAGTAATTTAGCAGTAACAGGATGACAGGACTTAACGCGTGACCGAAGTGATATAGCGACTTGGCAAAATCCGGCGCGATCGCCCGCACTGTGATGCCCAGAAGCGTTGGCAAAACGATCCACGGGAAGACAAAGCGAATGGTAAAGCCATCGGCCAACGCTCCCAAAGACTCTCCGACTGCCTCAGGCGCGATCCACTGCCCAATCCATAGAACCAATGGGGCCGTGATCGCGCTGGCAACGGTTGTGCCAAGTATTAAAGTGGCAGTCGCCGATTCGCTGGCCCGAATTTGCATTGACCAGCCGGCTGACGAAGCGGCTGCGGGAGCCATCATGACGATGGTCAATCCGATTAGCGTTGCTGCGCAAGTCGCTGGGAGAAAGTGGCTGGCGGCGAACAGCATCAGGCAGATCGCCAGCCGCACCAGCAGCGATTCAGCGACCCACTTCGATTGTCTGGTGATCGCCCCAAGTTGTTCGCGCGGCACGGACAAGCCAAGAACGAACAGCAGTGTCGCCAGCAAGAGATGGATCGGGCTGATTGTCATCGCCGGCGAGAGCGGCTTTCGAAGTTCAGTCCCCAACCACGGCGCGAACGCGCTGCATACGTAAGCCAACACCAGAAGTATCAACAGGTGCCGTCGAACGTATGAAGTAAGTCGCTCGAATGTGGTGGAATCTTGTTTCATCTGCTGTTTCGGAAAAGCTGCGCCGTGATGGAATCGTGCGCCACGAAGTTTGCGAACACGTCCGACTAAGTTCCCAGCGAGAGTCGGCGAGGGCAGGGGACACGCAATTCGTGAAAATTTGGAAATCGGCCAGAAATGCCTGCAAATGCAGGGTTTTGCGGCGTGGATCTCGCAGGTTTTCGGGCTTCAGAAAGAAATTTGGAAATACGTGTCCCCTGAAGGTGGTGGCTTCCGCACTGGTTAATAACGGCCAATGACGGCCGACAACAAAAACCAATCAGCCAGGGAGACCTAACCATGTTCAAGCCATCGCGAAACACACTTCTTGCTTTTTCCTTCGTCGCCATCGTTCAAACCGCTTCATTCGCCCAATGGGCTGACACTGGCGTCGACGTCGGACCCGGTCACGCCGGTGCAACCGCCGGAGCCCAGGGAAGTATCTGGCAGTGGACGGATACGAACAGCCAGGTCGGCAGCAATGGAAGTTTCGGACAAGGTGTTGCAATTGGCGTCGGTCACAATGGCATTAGTTTCTCGCATAGCGTCGGAGCCAACGGTGGCGGAGTCGGCGTCGGACACAATATCAATATGACGATTGGCCGCAACGGCTCACACGTCAGTCACGGCGGTGTCCACAGCCAGGGTGGCAACTCACGAATTCAGGTTGGCGGCGGCAGCGGCCAGCGGTTCGGCGGAATCAGCGGCGGCAGCACCGCAACAGGTTGGGGAAACCGCACCAACACCTGGTCCAACAGCAATACTCAGCGATTCCCACGAGTCATCCGTCGCTGGTAACGACGACCATCCCTTGCCAAACGAGGCGGCCTGCGAACGCGGGCCGCCTCGATAATAGTCTTCCTCCCTCTCAATAAAGCATCTGCCTCAATAAGGAATCAAACATGTCACGCACACTAACAAGCATCGTTCTGCTAACCGTACTTTCTTCAAACCTGATGGGCCAATCGACTGAGGATCCAGTCGCCAGAATGACATCGGACATTATTAGTCGATACACCGGAGGCACGTCGTCGAGTAGCTTCAGCCGTTCCTATTCAGCCGATATGGAACAGTTCGACCAGCAACAGCACGGTTTGACTCTGCGGGAAATACCGGCAACTCCGCTCCCGCGACTTTCGACATGGCAGTCACCATTTCAGTTCGCGCTGCCATGGTTTTCGCCTCGCCTGCCGGAGATGAATGAAGGATTGCGAATGGATGTGGAGTTTGCTCCATCGCGACTGCCACTTCCCGCCGACACGTTTGGCGCTTACCGTGCAGCCCGACCGCTTTCGTTGTCCACGGCATCTGCGAACGGAATTCATGCAGTGGATGCAGTCGTTGCCACCGAGAATGGTGAAGAGCGTGTTGAGCTCAAAGGAACGCGAAAACAGCTGAAAAAGCAGCTCAAAGCGTTCTCCCCGCAGGCTCAGCGAGTCATGACCCGAAGTCTTGGACTGTAGATTCTTCGGCACATTTCGAACTTTAGGAAAGCACACCCGCAATCGCGCGGGTGTGCTTTTTTGCTTGGAGACGAGGTCGGCTTGATGGGAAGGCGATCACGGCTTGGCGAGAACGCGATCGCGGCTTGGGGGGCGGGCGGCTTGACGGGAGGGCGAGGCTCCGTCCGAGCCGCAGAACCATCTCACGCGTTACCAGACTTCACGGCTCAGACGCGGCTTCCCGTCCGCATGGCGACACGAACGCACTTCAGTATTGAAAAATGAAAATTCCAAAATGAAAAATGAAAATTTGGAATGGAGGTCCGATCCGCAAAAACATCTCACGCGTTGCGAGGCTTCGCGGCTCGGACGGAGCCTCGCCCTCCCAAGCCGCCGAAGCAACCATCCCACGCCACCAGCGTATCGATCTCAATCCACCAGCGTAGCGATCTCGATCCACATTTCTCCGCCCCTGGGAAAACTTATTCAAAATCCATGTCCCCCCAATGGCCCGACTCTCGCACTGGTTTATAGAGACACAAGCAAGCCAACAACCAAACAAACTTGCTAACAACAATTACCAACTTTTAACCAGGAGTTTAGTCATGTCCCGCCTCGCTTCCTTCGCAGCTTTGATCCTTACAATCACCGCCACCATCGCCAGTGCACAAGTAACATCGTCCAGCTTTTCGACTGGCGGCGTCGCTCGCTCTTCAGCCAGCGGACGCGGCAATGTCCGACTGAATGCTTCGGCAGCCGCAACCAACGGCGGGTACGCTCGAGCCACCATGAACGGTTCGGGGCTCTACGGTGGGCGAGCCACTGGTTCTTCGACGGCTTTGTCGAACGGTGGAATGGCAATCAGCAATGGAAGCTCACACGCTCGTGGATGGAATGCCCGCTCGAACGCCGATTCGTTCGCCGTAGCCGATCGCGGGATCGCCATCTCGAACGCTGGTGCAAGAGCTCGCGGAAACGGATTTGCGAACAGCCAGAGTGGTGCAATCGGTATCAACGGAGTCGCCATTTCCGGCAGCCAGGCAAACGCCAACGGCTACTTTGGCGGACGCGGTGTTGCAAATAGCAGCTCGCTCGCCATCGGCCAGAACGGCATCGGCGTCAGCCAGAGCATGTCAACGGCCAACGGTTACTTTGGCGGAACAGCAATCAGCAACGCCGGTGCTGCAACGCTGAACAACGGTTACTCGGGTGCCACTTCGACGGCTGGTGCATTCGGCGGCTACGGCTACTCGGAAGCTTACCACATCGTTCCCTAGTCACGGTGTTTCACTTAAGTCGCATTAACGACACCTTGACACGAGAACGAATCAAACCTCGCTGAGAAATCAGCGAGGTTTTTTGCGTCGGTGCATGAAGAAAAGTGCATTGACTACCCCCATTGGGCTCGATGCATGGGCTCCGAAACCCGTTGGTGTCTCACGGCACGGGATTGCAATCCCATGAAGCGGTTTAGAGTTCAAGGGTAGTGGACGAGGCTACTAGTCCGTTCATTGCGCGTTGTCCAGCGGGGCTCGTGGCCTCGCCCACTACAGCTAACCCTGCGAATGTGACCGTAAGGTGTCGCGCCGCTCTAGAGAATGGCAAGTTTGCAGTGGACGGACTTGATCTCTCCCGTCCGCGCGAACAACTGTCGGCTAGTCGCCAAATCAAGGCTCTTGCCTTTGAACGACTGCTCTTTCCCATCCGCGGTCTTCACGGTAATCGAATCGAAATCTCCAGCCGAATAGATCACAGGTACCTGGAATATCGTGTAGGCAAACCCGTTCTCTGGAACGTTGATTTTCTGAACCTGCCCCGCAACATCGTAGTACTCAAACTCAGTCGCCTGATCGATGAGTTCCTGGCGATCAAAGAGGTTCATTCGGAAATGAAGGCAGCCGTCCTCAATATGTACGCCGACTTCTGCGAAGCGGGACAAAATGTCTTCTTTGACTTGCCCTGTCATGCCCGGCTGTTTCACACCCGCATTTTCCGGCGTGTGCGAGTAAGGGTCCGTCGGGAACGCTCCGTAATTCTCTGGTGACTTTTCGGCTCCGATCCCGTCTCGCACCGCGTGAAAATGTGAACGCAATGATTCAACGATCTCTTTGGGCTCGCCTTTTTCGATCGCCGCGTAGAAATTCTCGACGACGGCAATTCCCAATTTGGAAACCATATGCCAGTAAATCGAGCCGAGCCCTTCGTAACCAAAGAAGGTCCCCGAACGACCGGTGAACTGGCGGTGAGCGAAAATCTCTTCGAACTCCTGAGCGAGTCGGTCGCCCTCTTCATCAACCAGCTTTTTGAACGCCGCGTTCGAATCTGCAAGCCGTTGCATTGCGGCATTCAAATCGGACGAGTTGCGAAAGTCGCCATTAAAGTGGACCACGCCCTTTATGTCCTGCTGAACGACCTGCTCGTTGCCATCGGAAACAAGCTTCTTCACGAGCTCGCTCGATTCGACGAACTCACGGGACACGCAGTTCTTTTTCAGGAATCGCGGCAGCTGACGGTCCGGGTAGAGCAGATAGCTGTTCTGGTTCTCGCGATAAAGCGCGCTGCTTCGCAACGCGTCGAGAAGACTGACGGCTTCGCTCGCCGAAAGTAGTCCGGAGCTGAGAATCGCGACTTGTCCCTCCAGCATCTCGTAAAGATATTCGACGCCCACGCCGTCATCATCCTGGTCGAGCAGATTGTATGCGTGGTACAAACCGTCGGCACGCTTGTTGTTGTGAATGGTGGCCGCGAGATGCTTGCGAGACGTTTCGAAGAAGTTTAGCAGGGTCGACCGCTCCAGCGATTGAACGTCACCGCTCAAGCCGGAAGCATAAAGTCCGTTTCGATAATCGGAACCCGCCGTCGACAAAGCATCCACGATCTTTGCCCGTTCCGGCTTGGCAAGTTTGCCGTCGGTCGCAGTGAGATGCGATTCAAGAACCTCACTGATCTGTGCGAAGAATTTGGCGACTTCCGTAGAGACCGCGAACGATTCGTCGGTGGTGCTTTCGATCCACTGGTGCAGGAAACCGAACCAGCGATACAGGTAACAAGTCGTCACCATCGACAGGCCGTTCCCAACCAGTGCATTATTCGCATCATTCCATTCAGGCCGCTGGGTATTCAGCCAGATGCCGCCATCGGGGATGAAGTTGGAGAGTTTCGCGAGCGAGAGCGTCAGCAGTTTCTCGACAAGCGTTACGTGATGAACATCGCCATTGTTGTTTCGAATTAGCTTCCCATCGGCTCCGACGGCATCGACCATCGCGTCGATTTTCTTTTGCTCTTCAAAATCGAAGACGATCGTGTCCTGGGGATCCTTGCGAATCTCGTCATAGCTCTTGATTCGATAGGGAATATTCGCGTGCGTGAACAGCGAGGACGAAAGTAGTTCATCCATGCCTGCCGGGTGAAAACTCCGTGCCCACTCGAGCAGCTTCAACAGGTAAATGATCTGGTGGTCACCCCAGTAACCAATATTCGCCCACGGATCTTCCGGGCTGGGTGCCTCCCACTCAAAACCATCCTTGGTGACTCGATACGGGTTATAGCCATCCGCCGTCGTCGCATTCAGGAAACGACAGATCATCGCCGTCGAAAAATTCGGGAACGACAAACCGAGGGCTTCCCAGTTCTGGAAAATGTCGCGCCAGTTGCCCTGGTAATTGAGGCTGGTCTTTTCGTCCTTGGAGCGAAGGTCAATCGAAAACCGGTTCCAGGGTCGGCTGGGGTCGCCGTGCCGACGGCTGAACGCGAGCGGCAGGTATTCCAGGCACAGTCGAGTCAGACTGCTGTCGCCAAGTTGGGTGACCTGGTCCCTTAAGTCGTCAGCGGCAATGGTCTCTGGCAGAGCGGCAAGAAAAGTCCCATGCGTTTCAGATACGAGTCGATTGAATTTGGCGATATGACTGCGAAAGTCGTCAGCCGGGATATCGTAATTCTCAAGCGGGATACCGCCTCGCATGACATTGAATACGGTATTCGACATGTGCCGGTTGGAGCGGCGGCGATTCGAGCTCAGTTGCATGCCGTCCGAAGATCCAACAATGCGGATAAACTCCTGCTGGCTATCGGCAATATCTTTGGCGATGACGTCGGCTGGATCGTTGGTTTCACTTAACCAGTGGTCGAGAGCAACGATCGCCGAGTGATCCTGGCAGACTTCTGCGATCAGGTGCCATTCGAGCGATTCGCCAGCTGCAAGTTCGCAAGTCTGTTGGCAGAGGTACGCGCCGGCTTTGCCACGCTCGTCTGTTTCGTGATGGACTGCGTCTGCGCGTTCGAAGGCAGGCAGTTGACTGGTCGACAAAAGTGTCGCCGAGGGATTCAGTCCGGTTTGCCAGACGGTGGTGGCTCGAAGTCCCTCGCTCGGTTCGGCTTTGTCGGACGGGATCGAACTCAGGTAGTAAATGCCAACGTTGGACGGTTCCAACAACTCATTCTTTTTATAGGCGTTCGCGAGGTTGCTGAATCGCATCATGAATTCGCTTTCGACTCCGAACGGCAGAACGTTTTGAATGCCATCGAGTAAGGCGAAAGAACAAGTCGAGCTGCCCGTGTTTTCCAGTCGGCAGCTGCGCACGAATCCGAATTTGTGGCTGAATGCCCAGCGGTATCGAAACGTCAGATTCAGGGACTCGTTGACTTCTTCAAAGACGAGCTTGTTGCCGAGTGGTGTCTTGTAGAGGTTCTGTCGAACTTCAAAGTCCGCAGCAGGCGAAGGAGAAAAGGGCTGCCACACCTTCTCGCCATCATCGGTCGCCATGCGGATTTTGGTGAGCGAGCCGGTGTAGGCTCTGGCCGCCGAAATCTGATCATCGGAAGCATAGGGGAATAGTGCATTGTCCGGATTTCTTCGGCCGGCAGTCAGCGAACTGTTGCTGGAAACGAACATCCAATGATCGCTCGCGCCGACGATCGACATAAAAAAGTCGGGCATCTGGTGGCTGTTTGCAATCTTGAAATACTCTTCACCGTCAAGAAGAACATACTCACTGGTCGCAGGGGTCGCACTTTTCAAATCGGTCGCCATTCAGAATCTCAAGTCGCTAGAGTTGTCGCTGGTAGGTTGGTAAGGCAGGATCGCCGGTTGTCAGGATCCCAGTGCGCCTCGTCGTTCTTCAAGCTGGGCTCGAATAGAGTTGGCTTCGGTTTCGGATAGTTGATAAGTCGACATCACCGCGAGTGCAGCCAGTGAGGTCACGATTGGGATCACGACATCGAAGGTTCGTAGCCAAAACAGCGTGGTGTCGGCCTGGTCCGCGCCGAGTGCTTCGTCGAATCCGGACGCATTGAGAAGATAGCCAGTCATCAGCCCGGCAAGCGCCATACCGACTTTGACCATCCACCAGTAGATCGCTCCGAATATCCCTTCACGTCGCTCTTTGGAGTGTAGCTCGTCGTAGTCGCAGACGTCCGAGATCATTGAGCCCATGAGGGTGAACAACGATCCGGTACCAAACGCAACGAGTGGGCATGAAGCCAACAGCCAGTTTGGATGTTCAGGGTTGTAACCAATCCACTTTGAGGCGTAACCGAGAATCGATAGCGTGATCGTGACCAAAAATGTCTTTCGTTTTCCGATTCGTTCCGAAATCCACGCGGTCAGCGGAATTACTGCCAGTGTGCAAATCGCGGTCAACGATCCCCATCGACCATTGAGGCCACCAGCAGCCGAACTCGCGCCGTCTCCACCACCAAATACATAATAGATCATGCAGTAAAGCGAAAAGGAGACTCCAAGCTGATACCCATTGAACACAAGAAACGTCGCCGTGCACAGTTTTACAAATGGTTTGCACTTTAGCGTTGTGCCAAGACCACCGAAGAACTCTTTTGTGTTCTGAACGAGCCCGGTGAGCTTTTTGCCAGAGTCGCGGTCAGCGGCTGGCGCGATAGCTCTCTCCCGGCAGAATATCGCCGGAACGATTCCCATGATGATGATCGCGGCGCCAACACCGATCGAAAGTGCACGTGCTCCCTGCACGGTATCTTCAAAAATGTCACTGGTCATTATCCACCAGAACCAAGGCACGCCGATCCACGCCAGTTGTCCAACGGAGTTTGCCACGGCGTGCAAACGGGTTCGCTCGTGGTAGTCGTCGGTCATTTCATAGCCGAAAGCGACGAATGGTGTGGCATAGATTGTATAAGTCAGGAAGTAACCAACCAGGCAAGTAAGAAACGCCCAGAAGTAAAACGACTCGGAGTAACCACGAGGCAGATGCCACATCCCCATGAACACGAGGCCAGCCAAAATCGCCCCAACGAAAATGAACGGTCGTCGGCGTCCCCAACGGGTGCGCGCGTTATCCGAGATAAATCCGACCATCGGATCGGAGACAGCGTCAAAGATCCTGGGGATGAATCCAATCCATCCGACCAGAACCGGGTCCATGCCAAGCCCAAGGTTAAGACAGATCATCATGGCGGGCAGTGCCGCGGCTTGGAGGTTGTTGACGAGCATCCCCGACGCGTAGGCCGCGTATTGCGTCAACGAAATGCTGGACTGTCGCGCCTGTGGCGAATTGCTTTTTGGCTGAGCCGAGGCGAATCCACCTTCAATCTGAGAAGGCTCGAAGGGGTTTTTAGAATCGGGAGTGGGCATCCAGTGCTTTCAATGCAGGATTCGCAACAATGGGAATCTTATACGATCGTCGGTTTTGCAACCGATTTCAAGGGATGGGTATCCGACGGCGAAATATCGGGAAAAATAGATGTTGCACGCGGCATCTTTGGTGCATTATCTCAGCGTTCGCAAAAGGGCTTCAAATGACGTCAAGCTTACACAGGCGACGTTCTACGGCTTGCTCGCCGGCGGACTCGCTGACGCCAAACGCAGCGGTCGGCCAATTGTCCCCATTGTGGCGTACTTATTGTTCGCCGTGGCGCAAGTGGCAAGAACAGGAATGTGACCATTTCAAAGGCCTTCCTCAAACCACGGAAGTCTGGCGTATAGTTGCTCTATGACAGATTCAATCCTCAACATCGCGAAAAGAACGGATGCATTCATGATGGAAAGGTCACCGATTCATGAAGCAATGCGACGTATCAGTACGACGTTGAGCCAAATGGATATTTTATTTGCGGTGGCAGGTGCCATGGCAGCAAACATGCACGGGCATCGTTGTACAACCGCAGTTGTTGACATTGTTCTCAGTGATGCGGATTTGAAAAGATTCAAGGATGAGTGGATTGGCCGAGGTTGGCTGGACAAGTTTGAAGGTTCGAAAGGGTTCCGTGATACTGTTTGTAATGTCAGTATTGATGTGCTTCTTGTGGGTGATTATCCGGGAGATGGACAGCCGAAACCCGTTCGGTTTCCCAATCCCGAATCCGTTGCGGAAATAAGTGACGGAATTCCGTTTCTTTCATTGGCATCCCTCATCGAGCTCAAACTGGCGAGCGGAATGACTGCGGAACACCGTCTGAAAGACAAGGCGGATGTGATCGAGTTAATTCGAGTCAACAGGTTGGCGGAAGACTATCAGGAAAAGCTCGATGAGTACGTTCGGTCGACGTACCTCGCGATGTGGCGTGCTGCACAAGTCGAAGAAGACTATTGATTCAGTCTCGTTGCCGCGCCGGAAGGTTCAGTTGTTCACTTTGCTGATGGCATGCCACCGCGGATTGCTCCCGCCTCAGTTGCGCCAAAGTTGTCTTTGAAGAGCGGGTCGAGTGGGCGGCTGTTGGGAACCGATAGCCATGCGCGTAGCAGATGGCGGTGCAATTCTGGTTCTGCGTGGTCCTCGAATTCGCTTCGACGATGCAGGGTGGTCCAGTTATTCATCAGGACGATATCGCCACGTTGCTGGTAGAAGCGAACATGAAGTTCGGGGCGCTCGGCAACCGACTCAAGATAGTCGAGTGCTTCCCGCTGAATGTTCGTGATGTCTGGCGTATCGTCGCTTGCGTACGCACGCTCAATGAGGACTCGCAGGAAGCTGCATGCGAAGTGACCCTCGCAGAATGAAAAAATTGGCTGTTGGCAATAAGCCAGATTGTTCGCCAAGTCGACTGTGTGTCGTTTGTAGTAAAAAGGCTGCATAAGAACTTCGAGCAGATCGGGCCGCTCGGCCTTGATCGTCTCGTACACAGCAAGCGAGCTGACAATAAAATTCTCGCCACCAGATTTCGCAGGACGAACGCAGAGGAAGGCGATCACATCGCAGCGGTCGGTGTGAAAACTCAGCCGCTTACGCGTGTTGGGGCCGCGGACTTTGGCATCGCCGTCCGCATGGCCGGCGTCCTTGACGTCGAGAATCCGTTCACCTTGGGCACTCTGACTTACCGGCGTGCCGATATGTTGCGCCATGCCCAGGAACAGCCGCCTGGTTTGCCCCGGCGTGAAGCGATCGATGGGAAAGTCGCGAATGATCGTGAATCCGCTTCCCGATTCAAGAGAAATCTGAATCTCGTTGAGTTTTCTGCCCAGCTTTGACAACTTGAAATTGTCGTGGGTGATTTCCCCAGTCGCTATTTGCGTGACTCCGGCGAGAGCCGTTTGTAGTTCGTCGATATCCGTCTGTCTCAGGCGGTATTCCCAATCGTCTAGGGAGTAGAGTTCGTCGCCTCGCCATATCGCTGTATTCATCGACTTCCCGGAAACTGTAATTCGGCTATCAGTAGACCATTGCATTCTGCAGGGCTAACCAGATTAACTGATTTTTCACGAAAGGATTGCAGGGTGATTTCGTCTCACCTAAACAAGCAATGATTGCTGGTGCTGGCGGTGCATGTGCCAAGCGTGGGAACTGACGAAAAGTGGGTAGTTTCACACTCTTGAAAGCCAGAGAAACAAGTTGTTTGACTAAGGAGGACCGCGTCTCTAGACTGATCTTATTACTGGCAAACTTATGATTTACGCAAACACTACTCGCCGTATACTCAGCATACTTTTGCTGATGTCATTCAGCCTCGCTGGCTTTGGCCCAGCGTTGCATGAACTGGCTCATTTGGGCGACGAATCATCGGTTGCCTGCTCGTGTGGTAGTTGCCCGCAGGTCGATGTCAGTGAAGAAGGTGCTGGGCAGGATCGAGTCCAGGAAGATCACGACTGTGCCATCTGCCGTTTTCTGGCATTGGCGAAACAGTCAAACACCGCTGAATCTCCTGAGGTAAGCATTTCACGTCTTGAAATGCCGACCTTTCAGAATTACGAGTTTTCACTTGCCGTTGTTTTCTCTCTAACGACAGCACCGCGCGGACCACCTGCGCATTCTTGCTAATCACAGTCGACGGAACGACCACTCGCGAACATCAAGATGCGTGAGTAGCTCGTGATGGCTGCATCGGTGTTTCCGCATTGCGTCCATATTTCGACTGTGCGTCTGATCGAATCATCACTGGTTCGAGTCTTGCTGAAGCTTTTGTCAGGTCGAAACTGGCAATTTAATTCAAAGGCATATTCCCATGCATTTTAAAAAGAATCACGGCGGTAGAAGCGGCTTTACACTGGTCGAGCTTCTCGTAGTCATCGCAATTATTGGCAGTCTTGTTGCCTTGCTATTGCCTGCGGTTCAGACGGCTCGCGCGTCAGCCCGGAGGATGCAGTGCTCCAGTCGAATGAGACAGGTTGGACTGGCTCTGCACAATTTTGCGGACGCCCATCAAGGCAGATTTCCAGAAGTATTCGGGCATGGATTTGATGACCAGGATACCTGGATCTACACCCTTGGGCCTTATCTCGAAGACGTCGATGAGATGCGAATTTGTCCGGACGATCCGCTGGGCGCAGAGCGATTTGAGAAAAAGGAAACGAGTTATGTACTTAACGGATACCTTGCCATCGTTATTGATCTGGATCTTGGCGGTGGTACGTCCATTCGCAATATTCATGGTACCAAGAAGAATATCAACAAGATTAAGGCGACATCCAAAACGATCGCGATGTTCGAAGCCGGTCCGGACGTTCATAACGACCATATTCACTCTTATGACTGGTTCAGCGAAGGCAACATTAATCAGGATAAGGTATTTAACATCGTGTCTGGCGAAGTCGCCGTGGACAGGCATAACGGCACGTCGAACTACCTCTATCTCGATGGTCACGTTACGTCGTTGAGTTCTGACCAAATTAGCGAGTGGTGTAATCAGCCATTCAACTTCGCGCAACCTCAACGCTAAGGAGCTTACGATGAGAAATCTGCTCGTGGTGTTGGTAGCCGTCGTGATGGTTTCGACTGGCTTCGCACAGCATTCGGATATTTTCGTGTACCAGCGGGATGGACAACTTGTAACGACCGATGGAGTAGCGGAGCGAAGGGTTTTCTCAAACCTGTTCGACTTCTTTGGTCATCCGTTTGGTAATACTTCCTTGCCAAGGGCGTTTGTTGGTGATGATCCTGGTTTTCAGACGAATTCGTCACCGATTGCCGGCACGTCCGTATTGCCGGCTGGGGAGATCCTGTCCGGCGACTTCCTCCCCTTCGGTTTTCCTGATGGGGCAACGGGGAACGTGCTTCACTGGGATCTTTCTGGAGATGTGGACTTTGGCGCGATTCCGACAGGTCACTTCTTCGGTGTGACGGATGTTTCCGACGACGATTCGTTTGTGCTCGACGGCGGCGGTCAACCTGAAGAAGGCGTGCTTCTTGGACTGGTAAACAGTGCCAATGTTATTCATGAACATGCGGCATGGCGTCTGGATGACGGTGACGGCGATCCAGAGACAGACCCGGCGGGCGGCGTTTATCTGATGGTGATGCAATTGCATGTCAACGGCGTCGAATCTTCCGATCCTTTCGCAGTGTTACTGAACAGTACAGATATTTCAGTTGCGCAGCAGAATCTCGCGACTGCATGGGTCGAAGATAATTTTGATACGTTCATATTCCCCGGCGATTCGATCCTTGGCGATTTTGACGACAACGGACTGTTGCAACTCGCTGACATCGATCAGCTGGTTGCCGCCGTTGCTGGTTCTGTCGGCGACTTGCGATTTGATCTGGATGGTGATGGCACCCTGAGCCTCGCGGACGTCGATGCGTGGCGAGCAGTTGCCGGCGCTGCGAATTTACCGTCAGCAGCCGCATACTTGCCCGGTGATGGAAATCTTGACGGAGTCGTAGATGCTTCCGATTTCAATCTATGGAATGGCAGCAAGTTTACTTCGGTTGCGGCATGGAGTGCGGGCGATTTCAATGCGGATGGAGTCGTGGATGCTTCCGATTTCAATCTTTGGAATGGAAACAAGTTTCAATCGGCGGATGCGGTGTTCAGCGTTCCTGAACCAGATGGACTGGGGTGTTTGCTTGTGCTTTCATTTCTGGTTTTTCGTTCAGGAAAGAGTCGGGTAGGCAAGAACCAATGATTGATAGACCGTGATTTTCACAAGCTTTACCCGCCGAACTCTCAGCACTCTGTTGCTGTCAACTTTTAGCCTGGCCGGCTTTGGGCCAGCGCTTCATGAACTTGCGCATCTTGGGCCCGCTTCTGATTCAGCTTCCGTTATCTGCTCGTGTGTCTGTTGTGCAGCGGTGGATGGCAGCGATCTGGATGGTGCAAGTCAGGGACGCGTTCAGGAAGATCACGACTGTGCGATTTGTCGCTTCATGGCACTTGCCAAACAGGCGACTAGCGGTGGAAAGCCGCAGGTAAGCATTTCACGACTGGGAATGCCAGCCACCGAGGTGTACCATTTTTCCCTTGCTGCGACTTTCTTTTTAACGGCAGCTCCACGCGGACCACCCGCGATTCTATAGACAGCCGATGACCTGATCTTCCCGCAACCAGTGGTAGCGAGATCTGACAGGGGTTTCTGGCTTTGGATGCGGCAATCGCCGCGCTGCTCAATGGATTGGGGTGTATGGGGTGCGGCTGCGCCGTACCTGAACCCGATGGACCGGGATGTGTTCTCGTATGTTCATTCTGATTTTAAATAGATTTAAGGGTCATTTTCGATGAAACGTTTTTATTCAGCTTTGGTTATTGGTTGCCTCATTTTTGGTGTTTCCACAGCGCAGGAACACAGCGATGTCGAAGTCGCGATTGAGGATGGTGCGGTGGAGGTGCACGAGCGAGTCGCGGAAGGCGAGTTTGGTTCGGAACTGAATGACGCCAACACGACGGATGATCCGGGGTTCGCTCCGGAAGGCGCCGAAGATACGCCTGCAACTACGACATTTGTGGGTGGCCAGCAACTGGCCTTCGAAACGATCAATCTCGGTAATTCGGGCTTGAACTTTTGGTACTGGGACGGAACGGGAACGCCATCGTTTGGTGCATCGCCGCATGATTTGAACATTCGACGCGAAGTCGCTGGTACGGTCATTGGTTCTATTGACCTGTCAGACGGGAATGGTGGATTCACCATGTTTGCTGCGAACGCGGACGGATTCTTCGACGAGCATCTCGACTTTACACTCGATGCCACGACACCGGATGAAGGCGTTTATGTTTTCGGATTGACGTTGAGTTCGCCAAACGCCACGCCGGCCGTCGATCCGTCCGAGCCAGTCTTCTTCGTGATGGCGTCGCAAGGTCTGGATGAGGATATCCATGAAGCTGCTGTCGATTATGTCGCGGCAAATCTGGTTCCCGAGCCGTCGGCTGGCATCTCCGCTTTGATTGCCGCTGGGTTGGTTATCGCTGGAATCCGACGACGTCGATAGATCGTGGACAGATTTTCTGTTGTGAATGCCCCCTTCATCGGGGGCATTTGCTTTTCCGTAACCGTTCACGGGGGCAAGGGTCTGGCTCAATTTTTCGGCGGCAAACTGTGAGCGTACCGTGAACTACAGGGCCTTGGACTTCCGCTCCTCTCGTCGCAGTTTGTCGATTTCCCACGTGTGTTCTGGGTGATCGACCAGCCATCTGTCTGGGAGCAACGTGTCGAGTTCGTTGCTCGTGACGGGTGAGTCGCCGGCGGATTGTTCGAA
>CALHZT010000417.1 GCA_938040995.1 uncultured Pirellulaceae bacterium
CGCGGGCGGAGACGAACTGTCGCAGATACGTCGACGCGCATGGCCGCTCCTCCCCGTCGCTGAGGCTCCGACCCTCCTCACGCGACGCGTGGTATGCCCTGCTCGTCCCTCGCATGACACCACTGCGTCGGAGGAGGGTTGTTTAGGATCGTTCGAGAAATTACTGCCTGATCTTCTCACGTCTTTCCCGCGCAGACGGGAATCCAGTGAATCGGATTGGCTTTTTTTAATGCAGGGAAAGACATTGAGCGTTCATACGCTTCGAGTGGGTCCCCGCGTTCGCGGGGAAGACGGCCATAGGCCGTCAATTGAGTCGTCATGAACGGTGATTCGACACTAATGGATCGAACGATCCTTAGCGCGAGCGACCGAGGTAGGCAAGCGGCTGCAATAAATCTGGCGTGAGCACAAATGCTACTCAACATCGAATTTACAACAGCCCGGGCTGCATCGCCCGCCCGCGCTGAGTAACACTATCGACGGCTCACTGTCCGATTGGGTGAAATACAAACCGGACGGCTCTGCTTACCGGTTCTCGCCCGTGTTCCAGTCGAGGAACGACATCACGTGATCGTGCACGGACGCTTTGAAGCTTGCAGCTGCACGGCTCACCTCAAGAGACGCAATCGCGCCATCAGGCGTCAATGCGCTTTCCAGCGACTGCTCCGGCTTGTCGTTGTCCGACTTATCCGTGTCTCGCGTCAGCACCCGGCGACTCTCCTCCGAAGTTGGAAGATCATTGATGATCAGAAGCGCATCGAGGGGCGAAACAAAACCATCATTATTCACGTCATAAAAGGCCGGTGCAGCGGCGGTAAGCTCGACGAGTGCCGACGATTCCGGATCGCTGAACTCACGCAGGTTCAGTTCTGTGACCACGATATTGGCATCGAGTGGATTCACGACTCCGTTGTTATTGACATCCTGAGGCAGAGCCTCGTTGTGCCACGTGAACGCTGCGGCTTCGCCGATGTAGAATCCGCGATCCGTTATTGCAACCGGATTCGACGATGGATCCAGACCAGTCGCCGTTGCCAGATTGGAGAACGTACCGACAGCCGCTGTTCGAGTCGCCGAGAAAATCCAGGCTTCATCGGGATCAAGAATCCCGTCGCCGTCTTCATCACCAGAAACGAACTCCGCAAAGAAATCGTCCGTCGAATCGGTCGGCGTGCCGTTGTCGTCCTCGACAACCACGTCCGTGATCTCGACCGAACCTGAATTAAAGACACCATAGTTAAACGTGACGTCGCTACCCTCTGCGACGGTTTCTGCACTCGCCACGTCGTTCACGTCTTGTCCATTCGTGAGGACTGTAAAGGTAAGTTCGGGGGCAGGCGCGACTCCAAGGTACTCGACGAATGCCGTGTCTGCCGCACCGGTAAGTGGTGAACCAACGTCGGCCCCAACAATTCCAGCCATCGAATTGTATGCTCCAAGCGTCGCAGTCTGCACGTTTTCGTAGACCCATACTTCGCCAACGTCCAGAATTTCATCCGTATTGATCGACTGACTGATGCGATCCTCAACGCCGATCACGCCCTCAATTTCATCAACAAGATTGATCGATTCCAGCGCCATGCCGCCCGTATTTGTCACGGTGTAGCCCACTGTAAATTCGGTACCAACATCAAGCTGTATTTCGGCACAGTTGACTTCGTCGCAATTGAATCCGTTGACGGAAATCTGCAAATCAATGTCCGACGGATCCGGTGCAGCCACTTCAGCAAAAACATTGACGCTGACGGTTTCCAGATTCACGATCTGGAATTCATTGATTGTCAGCGATGCGCCGTCAAGAGCGGTTTCAATTTCCAGTTCGATCGCGCCGACATTTGTGAAATCAGCACCATTTCCGCCTGTCGCAATAAAGCCGTCCCGACCGAAGCCTGTTGAAACGAATGGAAATCCAATATCTGTGAACAGTTCATTGCCCACGACCATCGGAATCGACTCGGAGAAGTCCGTTGCGTTGGAATAGACGCGAATGGAAATCGACGCGCCAGAGTCTGGAATTCCGATCCCCTCCAGTCGAAAGGCTGCACCGGAAAGGTCGATTCCACCCAGCCCATTTGCATCAAGGCCTTCGCCGGCAGCGTCGACTCCGTCCCACGTGACCACCGTGGTGCTGGTTTCGTCGCCGGTGACATTCAATAGGCCATTGGCGACCGAGGCACTCGCGCCTTCGTCAAAGTTGATATTGCCGGCGATGCTTACACTCAAGTCGCGTTGACCGCCAAGTGCGCCTGCCGCATCAAAAACGTCGTCTACCGAGACGTTGTCAGGCAAGTCGGTTTCGACTCCGCCGCTACCAGAAAAATCATCAACGATCGAACCTTCGACAAAGCCCCGATCAATCACAACGACTGAACCCGATCGACTGGCCAATGAAACACCATCGACGACTTGAGCAGGTTGTTCGACGAAATAGTTTCCCGGTTGCAAACCGGAGAACGTGTACATGCCATTCGCATCAGTGATATCGAGACCTGCCATATCGTCATTCGCATCGACCTGGCCGTTCCCGTTCAGGTCGAGCCACAACTGGACCGAGGCTCCAGCGACTTGCTCGCCGGCATCTATGACGCCATTCTCATTACTGTCGAGAGCGAGTGCACCGGTGACTTCGCCGAAGTTGTTTGCCGTCAGGACAATCCGTGATTCCAAAGATTCGACTTTGAGATTTTTGCGGCTTACTGATTTTCGTGATGGTTTCCGATAGTCCATTAAACGTTCCTTATTCTCTCCACAGTCATTCCGGCATTTGAGGCGATGCAGTTACTGTGATTTGCAAGTCATGGTGTGAACACGTACGGGGATTGTCGTGCATCTTGGAAAGATCGGCAAGATTCCCGGAATCCCCAGATTGGCGAATTCAGTAGATTTAGGGGGCTGCCGGTTTGGCGTGTGATTAGCCGAAGTTTGGCCGGCGAATTGACCAGCAAATCGCTGTTTTACGCAGCAGAAAGCGGTACGGATCGGGCTCGGCGGTTCAGAACATCAGCCACGAATGAACAGGATCAGTGACGATAAGGGCTGGCGACCCACATCAAGAATAGAGCACGCAGAGATTTTTCATCTGGAGATTGCCGGATCTGACTGGGAGTGGCGCGCGACGCAAAGAAAGCGACAATCATACCAGCTTGGCGGTTGAAGTTATGAAACGCCTTACGGACGCACGTTGAATCGCGGTTTGCGACTGCTGATCAGTTCGGATTCGTAGGCGCGACGCATCGCTGCCAGCCGGGCTTTCGAGTCGGAATCGAACGCGTGAATTTCGACGGATATCGTTTCTGACTCTCGACCGTGCTCTTTCAAATACTTCGCAAGCGATTGACGGTCGGAGTCTTCAAGGTGCTTTGCCAGTCGCCGGCGGAGATTCTCGGCTTCACCGACATAAAGATAGCCGGTCGAATCGTAGAATACGTAAACGCCTGGACCTTCGCTGATGGTGTCGATGTTGGCTTGCAATTTGGCAATTGGCGCCGTTGTAATTTCGCGACCCCAATCAGCAACACGCGCGACAAACTCTGGCTTCAACCTTCGGGCCTTGCGCAGCCCCAGTGCGGCTTTGCGTAGCAACATCGTTTTCGTTTCGGGGGCCAGTCGCGATGCCATTTTGTCGAATTCCGAACGCAGTTTGGGATCGCAAAGAACGCGATCAATATTCTGTCGATGCTTGTCTTCCATGGATCGGGCAGCGATTTCGGCAGCGTGCCGGTAAGCATCGTGTTTACTATGGGAGCGCCGAGTCACTTTGGCCGGAAGTTTTTTGGCTTTGCGAAGATTGAGAAGTTTCCAGTTCAGTTGCGCTTCGGTCACCTTTCCCGTTGCATTTGCGAGGTCCCGACGACACTCTTCAATAAATTTCCTGTTGAGCTCCGGGTTCACGAGAACTTCGTCGGAACTCCAACCGTCATGCGTCACGGAGAATGCGCTGCTGACGATTTTGTCGAGGTCGAGATTTGCTTTTGCCCGAGACGCCTGAGCGCAGCAGCGAACGTTCGGTAGAAGGATGTGAATCGCCAGGATGAAGAGAAGCGTTCTCATGGCTCCATGATACCCGGAAGCTTCCTCAAAAGAACTTGCGTCACTCGCCGCTTGCGGGAGTGTAGAGTCCAGAAGTGAATCTAAAACTGTTCGTAGTGCCGCGTTTCGCCCAATACTACTCAATTGGGTTGCCAGCATGGCGTGTAATCAGTGCGTCGTGGCTATCAGCAAACGAGACAAAGATCACCATTGACGGATGTGCCTTCGCCACGAAGTGGCAAAACAATCCAGCCTGGGGCACAGCAAGAACGAGCCTGTGAGTTTGAGCGACGCCCCAGGAATCCGGATGCCAGGATGAGTATCGGTCGAGCCAAAATACCCAACACGTCTTCATCGCACCGAGACCGAAATTGAGGTGACCAGCCTCATTGCTTGCGATCACGAATACATCGCAAACAAGCTATCGATCGAGTCAATGTCGTCTTCTTCGTCTTCCGACTGGAATGAAATATCAAGTGCGGACGCCGAGGTTGCACTGACTTGGGAACCGGCGAAGCTATTCAATAGCAATCCAGGGGCCGACGAAGCGACAAGTTGGTCACCATTCAAGTCGCCGTTTTCCCAGCCCGATTCGGATGGATCGGCATAGTTGACCAAGAAACGCCCAAGGTCGATGCTATCGACAACGCCATCCAAACTGAGATCGCCCATGACTGGTGCGACTTGAGTACTCGCGGGCGCAGACGAGCTACCACCGGAACCAAGTACCGTGACGTTGAGATTATCTAAATACGATTGGGAAAACATGCCAACCGGATCCACCTCGATTTGCAGTACGGGCGCGAAACCAGCATCACTACTGCTCGCAATGTAGGAGAATTCGTAACGCGTCGTGCCGTCGGTCGTCGCCTGGGTGGCATCCGAAAACGACGCGATGTTTCGTTGTTGCCCATTGAAAAACAGAGAAATCTCGTAGTTGCCCGAGGACCCACTGTTGCTGGCGACATCCAACGCGACTACAAACTCGTCCCCAACATTTGTGTTGTAACTACCGAGCGGATCCGATGTAAGGATGACGGTGGCTTGGCCGGCTGCAAACAAATACGCATCGCCGTCTGACGCGGCTCCGGCTGTCGCGGATGAGTCTGCGTTACGCAACCATCCACCGGCATTGATCGTATCAACCGTCCAACCGGGAATGGATGCGGAGTTGTTAACCGCCACAACTCGTGTTGCTGAATTCAGCGATCCCCAGTCCTGAAAAGATCCATTGCCGACAGTCGCATTAATAAGTTGAGTGTTTTGTAGCGATTCGCCGAACCGACGTTCCCATAGCGCGCGATCTCCCTCGTCCACAATGCCATTCCCATTGCCATCAGCATTCGAGAAAGATGTTGTCGCCTCTCCCAACCGATCGCGCCATGTCGTGAAATCTGCAGCATCTACGGTAAAGTCACGGTTATAGTCACCGGGAAGAACTGGCAATTCCAGATCGCCTGCGGTGACATATCCCTGCGTCGACGTTAACCCGCCCAACAGTTGGTAATCGAAGGTTACGCCAGACATTCCTAATGAATCTATGACACGATCAAGGTAGAGAACCCCGCCGCTGGGAATCGTGACCGCATCACCTGATTCTTGAATGGTACCGGTAGACGCGTTGGATTCCGTCCAACCGAACTGTTGATCAGAAAGACTCAACCATCCCTCGGGTAACAGGCCCGATTGCGAATCGTTAATTTCGTAGCCAGCAATGGTGAGATCTCGGTGGGTGTCGTTCTTCAGCAACGCCCGGCCATCACGACCGACAACGAACTGCAGATTCGTGAGAGGTTCTGGCGGCAAGTCATCGACTCGCACCAGCGACAGTCGATTCAGTATCCAAAAAGGCTCGCCTCCCTGGTCATCAAATTCCAGATTCAGTTCACCGTCCGTCACGGTGACCTGAAAGGAAGTTGGAGACGAACTGACACCATTGTCATCGACGTAAACGGGACTGCCTTGGGAAACGTTGATGTTACCATTGATGAGTTGGCCTTCTGCCGTGACGCTCATCAAGTCGTGTGGCCCGTTGTTGTCACCCATGACGATCGTCACGTCCCAGACTCCGTTGGCGACTTTGTGATTAAGAGTCGTTGTCACGTTGCCCTGAATAAAATCACGCACCAGGGGATCACCCGATTGGGTATCCACGGCAAAAACGGGGCTGCTCCAGGAAATGTCTCCATTTGTATCCGGGGAGATGAGTTCAAATCCGGACGCGGTCGTCGAGCCGACTGGGCCCAGGTCATAGTCAAACTGTGTATCCGCGCGGTTGATGGTCACGCCCTGGTTCGCCAAGAGTGGATTCGGTTCAAGGGCCACCAACGCTGCATTTTCTACCGACGCCCACACCTGTCGTACCGCGGCTCCCACGTTTGGTACGCCATGTCCAAATTGCGGGTCCCGACCAAGTGCACCCAGGTCAGTCGCGGTCTCCGCCATTATCTGGCGTAGTTCGCCGGCGGTCAGGGACGGGTCAATGCTCCAGACCAGTGATGCAAATCCTGCCATATTGGGATTGGCTGCCGAAGTTCCGCGAAAATTAGAGCCCCTGCCATCCGGCCTGACAGCAGGTACATTCGTCGGCGCGATAAACGTCAAATTTTCCCCGAAGTTCGAAATCGAGTCCCGAGCGAATGACGTGTAATTGGTCTGGCCATCGACATTCGTCGGGGACGAATTTGGTCGTAGTCCACCGACCGCCAGCACATTCTCATGATCGGCTTCCAGCCTGGCTATACCGGCCGAAAAACCTTCTGGATGCGATGGGATGGAGATGTCCTGGCCACCGTTTCCGGCGGCGATCGCAAAGAGCGCCTCTTCGGTAATGCTGGGAATCAAGTTCGGGTCCAGAAAGATCAACCAGGATTCGCCCTGGATACCGCCCTGAAACACGACCCGACTTGCCGGGATACTGGCCAGATGACTCATGGCCAAATTGACCCCCGTGTTAAAGCTTTCACTACCTCCGCGGTACACGTCGAGAACCAACACGGGGCTTTCCCAGTTAATGCCAGCAATACCTTGGCCGTTGTTGGGTGTCGCGGCCATGACGGAAGTGGATAGATGGCCGTGGACGGCCCCCTCCGCTAGTCCGGCAAAACTCAGTCGATCGGAGGCGAGGTCAGAGAAAGTCGCAACGCCGTTTGAAATTGGAATCCCGGTGTCGAGCGAAACCAATAACACATCCTCAGACCCCCTCGTAAAGCGCCACGCGTCCGGCACATCGGCGACGGCCAAATTCCACTGGTCGTCAAAATACCGATCGTTTGTTCGAGTTTGTAATTCCGTTAACGTGCTGTCAGAAAACGAGAGTCGTTCAATGCCCTGGAAATATACCTCTCTGCCATCCGCGAGCCGCAAATAATCGAAAGCCGTTCCCGCATAGATGGCCTGACTGGTTACCATGCTGTTTGGTGTAAACGCGGCCAACGAATCTCCGTTGAGGCTCACGACAGATGCAGAAGGAACGTTCAGTGACAGCGTGTCCGTGCCACCACCGCCGTAATAGACTGTGGCAGACCCTGTGGAAGCGTTGAGGGTAAACAAATCGGGTGATGGATTGCCGGTCAAAACGGTTGCCGGTCGGACATCGACGGAAATCGACGGCGAGGTAGCCGTCGCGCCGTCCGAAGTCGAAGCGGTCGCATAAACTTCGTACGCACCTGTCAAACCTGTGGCGCCATCCAAGCTGATCAATTGGTCCGTCTCGCGATCAGTCGTGTACTCGCCGATCTTAAACGCGTTACCATTCTGTTCCGCGAATACATCGACGCTGAGTAACATTCCAGATGTTACGCTGACGTCATAATCGATAGATAGCGCTGATGATTCGAAGACGGTCAATGCCGAATCGTCGCCTGAGGCGTCTGTCACGGCGAATTCAAGAAAATCGGCCGCGAGGAGCATCCGTGGTTCCAACGCCTCAGGGAAACGAGATCGCATAGACTTCCTGGCCGCTGTTAGCTTCTTGCGCAGATTTCGCCTGCCATTTCTGCTCTTCCTGAAAAACTGCAGCATGGATACTCCATTTTATAGGCGGAATTGGTTGGTAATCGACTTGAGGTTAAACCTCTCAGGGTTTTGTCAAAACGACAAATTCGTGAGGAGGCGCGGGCTGCTCGTTTTTTTGTTGGGTGCCACGTCCAGATGTTGTTTACAAACCGAAGTATCAGATCGGCGTCTGCCGCAAAGTCATCCGGCTCGACGACGGAATCTGATTCAGCGACTGTTGAAAGAAACAGACTCGACATTGAAAAAGCGACGAGTCTCAAAAAAAACACGAGTCTGAATCGTTACTTCTCTTCTCCATTTGGATCGGACATCCGTCGGATTTTACTCCATGAAAATCACACGTATAGAACGATTGTGATTTTGGAATGGATGTGACTCCGGCGCCTTTTCTGTGTGAGCCACAAAACCGAACGTGACGAAACGAACCAAGCGTCTAACTCGTTTGCTCCCTTGGGATCACAGCGAATTCATACGCAGCTCGTTTCTGGCTAGCAGATTTTTCCACATTGGGTTTGGTCCGTATTATAACGGAAGTTTAATGGATTGTTTTCTACGGATTCACGGAGGTCGAGGACTAAAGTCTGCACCCGCCGGGAGCTTGCCGGCATTTTTGTCACGAGTTCCCGACCCACGCGGGCGTCAGGGACGCCGCCACTCATTAGAGGCCATGCTGGCTTCGGTAGTCTGCGCTCTGCTTCAAGGAGCACAAGGCTATTCTGGAATTGCTGACTGCATTCATAGTCAGGACGTGGAACTTTGGCACGCCTTGGGATTTACGCGCCGCCCACCGAAACCGGGGGCGTTCCGTAATTTGTTGATGGCGATCTCGCCCGTCGATTTCGAACGCGTGCTTTCGTCGACACCCTTTATTCGTTCGGTCGAAGTCAATTCTTAGTATTGCAAAGACAAAATAGAACCGCGAATAAACGCAAATGGACGCAAATGAAACCAGAATTTGTATTCGCGTTTATTGGCGTTCATTCGCGGTTGAAAAATCCGGCAAGTATTCTCACGCAAGCGGGCGCCTCTTATCTACCAGGCCTCTGAGGCAACCAATCAATACACTAACCAATGAAAAAATGGATTGAGCAGTATTGGGCTATCGCCCCTACAGCAAAACTGCAATGTGCTCGTGATTTGACGAACATCCCAACTCGACGCGTGAGTGAGGGACCAGCTCGTCAGGCAAGAATCTCAAACGAATGGCACTCTTCTTAACCGGACGCTAACGCGTGGCGGCTGATGGGAACACGAGAATTTTTAACGCCAATCAGCCGCCACGCGTTAGCGTCCGGTTCTGTCGCGATGCCAGTTCGGAGCTGCTCGTGCGGTTGGGATGGGCGTATCCCTCGCTCAAGCGTCAGGTTGCGATGAGTGAATCCCAGATGACGCGTCGGAGTGATCGACGTATCTCCAGCACATCCTGAAAGGGGCCGGATGGACAGGCTAGAGGCCCGTCGTGAATGCAACTGAAGACGCCCGTCGCCAATGCGGCGGACGACGATCTTCGCAAGCTTAATTCCCGTCGATGTTGCTATCTTCAGAGTAAGCTTCCATCGCGGCGGCTTCGCGAGCCAACTTGAACTCGGGACCGGCCGGGTAATACTGGATGTCATCGGACAGGTAATAAGGACTTGGCAATGTCTGACCGCCAATATCTACCTGGCAACCGGTGATCCCGAACGAGCCAACGGCTACCGCAATCATTCCGGCTTTTAGCAAGCCGCGTTTTGTTTTACTGCCCATCCGACATTCTCCTGTGCCTCGGCCGACTGAATGAACTTCAAGTCACGAATTGATTGCGATTGACGTTGATCGGCGACTGGCAAAGCCCCTTGCCTACCAAGTGTCCCGTTCGCAGGCAGCGAACGAAGTGACGAATGCGCTTTACAACCGTCAAAATTGTTATCGACGGAAAACCCAACCTTGTTTAACTGCTTTCGCAAATGATTCGCCTTTTTGCGTCAAGGCCCAGAATTTCAATGACCCGAACTTTCGCCATTGCCCCGCATAGCGGCTGATTTGTGAAGCGAATGGGTGGCTATCAGGTAAGATGGGTGATAGCAAAGATAGTGCTACCATCCAAAGCGGCCAGCAGCTGCAGGCGGGAGAGAGACAATGTCCGGCGAAGCCTTTTCATGCCACACAGCGAAGCGTCCTGTTCCCCAGTCGCGATGCTCTTTTATCCTGACGGCGATTGTGCTGTTTGCGTTCAACAGTATCGCGCCGGCGCAAGGCCTGACCGGTAACACCGACGCCTTTCCACGCCTGACGTACTACACGCCGTTTACGGCTTTTTACGATGGCGACTTTGATCGCGCGCTCAATGGTTTTCAGGATGCGGCACGCGACGGATTCCGCTCGATCGACGGAGCCTGGATCGACAACATCTGCGCCCGCACGATGGTTGGCGAATGCTACTATCGACTGGGCAACTTGCGGCTGGCGATGGAGAACTATAACGCCGCTGCCAGTCTGTTCGCCAGCTACAACGAGTGGATGACGCGAGTCGATTTTCCGACCGGGTTGCGGACGGACAACCGGATCATTCGCCCCGCCGTCACGTGGGCGACTGGTGAGCGACCCGTGAAGTTCGCGGAGATTCCCAACCGCTTTCCGGTGCTACTCGGCCGGCTGAATAACGACGCTGCCATTCAACAAGGCGGCACCGTCGTCCTGCCAGAATTTCGGCTGATCAATGTGCAGGAAATTGTTCGCTGCACGACCCTGGCCATGCGTCGCCGCTATGAACTGCTGGGCGTCGTTTCGAAACACGATCCATTGACGACTCGGCTGGCCGCCGCAACCGGCCCCAACATTGGCAAAGCGAATCACTGGTCGCAGGCGTGGGTGAACGTTCAGCGTGGCTACGCACTCGCCGCCGCAGGAAAGATCGACGCGGCTGCCAAAGCGTTTAACGGCGGCGTATTGCTCGGCGGCCAGTTTGATCACGAACTGTCATCGGCGGCGATGTACGGCCTGGGTCAAATGGCACTCGCGGAAGGCAAAGCCGACGCGGCCAAGAAGTATTTTATCGAGGCGAGTGCGTCAGCGGCGGCTTTTGGTCATCCCGACATGGTCGAAGATGCGATGGACGCGGCCAACAAGATTCACATGGCGGGCACGCCTGACGTCCCGCTCAGTCAGGTTGCGGCCGCGGCGGTTTGGGCCAAGCAGGCGCGATATCGCCATGCTCAATCCGCATTGGCAGCGATGGGTGCAGAGTCACTCGCAGCGATGGGCGAATCCACGGCGGCTGGCCGATTGTTAAACGACTCGCGGGCTTCGCTGAACCGTCGCGACTCGCTTTCGGCGCCGATGCTCGCCAAGTACAACTTCGTCGCGTCGCACATTCACTACCAAAAGGGCCGACTGCCGGCTGCCGAAACCTCGCTGGCTCGGGCCCTCACGATCCAGCAGACGATTTCGCCGTGGCTCTATCAAATTGACACGACATTGCGGTTGTACGAATCGGATAGCGGGGCGTTGTCGGCTCGATCCGCCGGCCAACTTTATGACGAACTGCTTCGCGAGCCAAAGCCCGAGGACTGGCTGTTTCGACCGCTCGACACCATGGGCTTTATCATGGACGCGAACCAGGCACCGTACGAGTCGTGGTTTAACATCGCACTCGAACGTGGCGAAACGCAAAAGGCGCTGGAGATCGGCGACCGGATGCGGCGACGATATTTTTATAGCAACTTGCCGTTGGGCGGGCGATTACTCGCCATGCGATGGTTGCTGGAGGCGGATGAGGAGTTGCTTTCGGATGAGTCGCGTGAGCGGCGGGCCGACCTGCTCACCAGGTATCCGATGTTCAAGGACCTTTCGGATTCCGTCGTTGCAATCCGCGAGAAATTGTCGAAGCTTCCACTCAATGGGCTCACCGAAGAACAAGTCGAAGAGCAAAAGCGGCTTGCGGCAGAACTGGACAATGTCAGTCTGGATCAGGAGGCGCTATTGGGCGCGATCGCGCTTCGCCGCGAGCATTGCCCGTTCGTATTTCCACCGCTACGCACGACGGCCGAGATTCAGTCTTCGATTGGTCCCAACCAGGTAGCGCTGGTTTATGTCGCGACATCAAGCAACATTCATGCGTTTATGCTCTCGAATGACAAGTATGCAAACTGGGTTGTCGAATCGCCGAACCGGTTACGCAAAGATCTCTCGCAGCTTTTCCGCGCGTACGGTCTGACGGGTGAGAACGGCAGGGTGACTCGGGATCAGCTTGAGAACGATTCGCGAGACGAATTGGGGGCGAAGGTGCTCAAGTCGTTGATCCGGCCCAATCAGCATGGGTTCTGGAACAAGTTTGAAGAGATCGTCATCGTGCCGGACAATTTGCTTTGGTACGTTCCATTCGAGGCGCTACCAGTCCGCGACATTTCGAATGAAGATGACGAAAAAGATAACGTCGCTGGTGCGGATGCACCGGAGAATGTGCCGCTGATCAACAAGATGCGGGTGCGGTACCTGCCAATGGCCAGCCTGCTGAATTTCAAAGGCGCTCCGGCTCCGCGAAAACCAAAAACAGCCGCCGTGCTCGGCAAAATGTTTCCCCGCGACAAGGAAGAGTTGGCGGTGCAACAGTTCGAAGCGATGCAGGAAGTCGCCGATGACATGCACGCCCTGCCCAAGCGGCTGGGCGGTCATTCGGGCGTGCTCCGTTCGACCTGGGAACGTCTGCTGGTGCTCGACGATATCCCCGACGCCCAGTCCGGGCCGCTGTCGTGGTCGCCTGGCCGTATCGACGATGGTAAGCCGGGCGGTTCGATGGAGAGGTGGATGATGTTGCCGTGGGGCGGCCCTTCCCAGTTGTTGCTGCCAGGTTTTCATACCGCGACGGAATCGGCGTTGAAGAAAACGGCAGGTTCGGGCGACGAACTTTTTCTCGCGACGACCGGCCTCATGGCGACTGGAGCCGAAACGATTCTGCTTTCGCGTTGGCGAACGGGTGGGTTGTCATCTTACGACTTGATGCGTGAGTTTCTGCAGGAAGAGCCGACGGGAACGCCGGCTGAGGCGTGGCAGCGTGCGTTGCAGGTCGTGCGCGAGTCGCAGCTGGACCCGGCTTGGGAGCCGCGGATTGCACCCAGCAAGGATCCCGAGCCGTTGTCGGCAGATCATCCGTTTTTCTGGGCGGGTTACATGCTGGTGGATCACGCCGGGAATTTCGATCCCGACGCGGATGCCAAAAAAGCCGCCGAGGAAAAAGCCGCCGGGGTCGAGCAGTGAGCCTCCCGTAGGCCGGCACCAGCCGCGATTTTGCTCACAATAGTTCTTCGCGCAACGCGGCGCAGTGCCGGCAATTCAGGCCTCCAATGGTTAACGCGGCGCGTCGCTTGCCGACTTATCTTCGCTTGCCGACTTATCTTCGCTTGCCGGCTGCCTCTCTTCGCTTGCCGGCTTTCACTTGTCGCTTGCCGTGTACCGCTTCTTTTGCCGGAACTGCGCGGCTTCGACCGGGTGAGCATGGTCGCCAACATTGTCGCTTGTTGCCGGCCTACGACCAGCTATGCAATCACGGCTAGCGTTTCTCTCTGGCATTTCTACTCGACCTAACCGGCAAACTCTGCCGAATGAAGATCAGTACGCGCTTGCCGACTTTTCTTTTCTCATGAGCATGCCATGCCTGCTACCGATTCACTGGTCGAAGACCTTACACAGCGACTGGAGTCGTTTACACAATACGGATACCGGTTTGACGGTCCGGCTGCCAGCGAGCCGACGGCACTGGCGGCTTATGCCTTGATGGCTGCAGGCAAAAACGATGCGGCTCGAATTGCGCTGGACTGGTTAAAAGAAACTCAGGCACAGGATGGATCGGTTGGCGTCACGAGAGCCGAGCAACGACCGGCTTGGCCCACGAGCCTCGCGATGGCTGCGTGGAACCAGTACCAGAACGCCACAAGTTCCACCGACTATGTCGAACCCATTACCAACGGTCATATGTGGTTGATGCAAACGGAAGGGCACACGATGCCCCGGCCCAGCAAATCCAGTCACGATACAACGCTGCTCGGTTGGCCGTGGGCAGAGGGAACGCACAGTTGGCTGGAGCCGACGGCGTTCTGCGTGTTGTCGCTCAAGGCGATTGGCGAACGCGACCATGCGAGGACTCGTGAAGCCGTCAAACTGCTTCTCGATCGGCAGTTGCCAGGCGGCGGTTGCAATTATGGCAACACGTTTGTGCTGGGCCAGACGATGAAGCCGCACATTCAACCAACCGGCATCGCATTGCTGGCGTTTGCGGGCGAGCCGCCAGATCCACGCGTCGAAGCGACATTGAAGTTCCTGCAGCGAGAGTGGCCGAAGGCAGTCGGAACCGCCTCGGTCTGCTTCGCGGCCATGGGGATGAGCGCGTTTGATCGCACACCCGACGACTTGAGCGAGCGGCTGACGAATAACTTTAACCGACTGACCAGGCTGCACGGTGAGAGAATCGGGGCTTACAAACTCGCACTGATGTCGCTCGCCGCGATGGGCGAAAAGAATCCGTTGATATACCGCGCCTAGGTAACGTCTCGGTGCGCCTCGTTAGCGGATCGGGAGGGCGAGGCTCCGTCCGAGCCGCAACACCACATAACGCGTGACCACAACTTACCGCTCGGACGGAGTTTCGCTCTCCCGTCCGGCGCCAAAATCGCAAAGAAAACAGACAAACCCGGAGAGTCGCCAAGGATGGCCAACGAATCAAAACCGACCGTCGGGCAACCAACGATTGAGCAGGTTTCATCGGTTCCCAAGAAAGAAGTATCGCGCCGTGGCCTGCTGCTCGCGGGTGGTGTCACATTTGCGGCGGCACTCGGTATCGGACATCTTGAGCGAAACAGCGGTAAGCACGGCAACGTCTTCATCGCCAGAAACCAGACGTATGACAAAGGCCTGGTGAACACGATCCGCGACGGGCTTGCCAGTTGCGGTGTCGACGGCACGATGTTCAAAGACAAGCGGGTGCTTCTCAAGCCCAACCTTGTCGAGCCGTCTCGCGAGATTCCGCACATGACGACTCATCCGTCCGTGATCATTGCGGCGGCGGAAGTTTTTCGCGCGTGGGGCGCGCACGTTACTGTTGGCGAAGCACCGGGGCACGTGCGCGATACCGAGATGGCGTTGATCGAATCAGGAGTCGCCGAAGCGTTGGCTGATGCGAAGCTGCCATTCGCCGACTTGAACTACGAAGAAGTCGGTTGGACAAAAAATCGCGGCAAGTGCTCCCCACTCAAAGGAATCTACTTTCCGAAAACGGTGCTCGAGTCGGATGTGATCGTCTCGATGCCCAAGATGAAGACGCATCATTGGGTCGGCATGACGGCCAGTATGAAGAATTTGTACGGCGTGCTTCCCGGTATCAAATACGGCTGGCCGAAGAATGTGCTTCACCATGCGGGCATTCCGCAAACGGTGGTCGATATCAATGCCTCGCTGCCTTCGTTGCTGACGATTGTGGACGGGATCGATTGCATGGAAGGCGACGGGCCGATCCTTGGTAGCAAGAAGCATATGGGCTTGATCCTCGTCGGGGATAACCTGCAGGCGGTGGATGCGACCATGGCGAGAATCATGGAACTCGATCCGATGAAGATCTCGTACCTGCGAATGGCAGGCGATCGTCGTTACGGCACGGTGCTTGGGCCGCTACGAGATCGAAAGATCCGGCAGTGTGGTGAGTCGTGGAGATCGGTGAAAAGCCGTTTTGAAATACTCAGCCACCTCGACAAGCTCCGCGGCAAACGTGGGCCCCTGGTGACGTGATCGATAGTAGAACGGCTGTCCCCAGCCGTCGGTCATGCCCTTACCGGTAATACCTGGCGATCTTTCAATCCACAAACGGCTGGGGACAGCCGTGCGACTATCGATATTCACCGTTTCGTCTCTTCCTTACCGCGTGTATCTTATCGGCATGAGCACAACAGCCCCCCTGGACGCCGGCGTTCTTATCGAGCTGCCGCGAGACCAAGCCAAAACGTTTTTTTCAACCAAGGGTGACGAAGCCGTCCTTGAGTTCGTGCAGCATATGCTGGCCGAGGAGAATACCAACTGCCTGAATATCGAAGGCGGGTGGAAAGAACTCGCGGAAGCCTTTGGTGACGAACCACCGATGGCCTGGTGCTTTACGGCTGGGCGGCCGATGCATCCGGGCGATTCGCACAACATCATGCTGATTCGACCCGACATGGTTGGCCATGTTGCCACGAACCTCTCCAATGCCACCTTGTCCGATCTCGCAGGCGAGTCTTACGTGCCAATGCTGGAAAAGCTTCGCGATCATTTTGACGCCGCTGCGAGGGCTGGAAGTGCGATGATTTTTGCGGTAGCGAATTGAATAAAGATGTTTGGATCTTTCATAACCGACCGCACAAGCTACCCTCCCCTTCGCGAGGTCACGAGTGATGCCGGGGAGGGTCGGAGCCTAAGCGACGGGGAGGGGTGCGGTTGGAATCGCAAATCAGTCCCGGCCTCTCTTTCGCCCTATTCAATTCCTTCGTCGATTCCCAAGTTGATCAACCTTTTTCCAGATTCAATCAGATTGGCCGCTCCTCCCCGTCGCTTGGGCTCCGACCCTCCTCTCGCGACAAGCGATATGACTGTCTCGTTCCTCATCCGCCATCGCCTTGTCGGAGGAGGGTTGCAGGTAACTGCAGCAACTGACTAGCCGAACTGGCTACCACGACATTACTCAAACCAACGATTTCAAAATCATGACTGATATTTTTGCCGAGCTGACATGGCGCGGGCTCATCCATCAAACGACCGACGATGACAATCTGCAGAAGTGGCTGAACGACGGTCAGCGGACCATCTACATCGGAT
>CALHZT010000418.1 GCA_938040995.1 uncultured Pirellulaceae bacterium
GTAATATCCATCGGCATCAAGTCGGGCGTAAACTGAATCCGGCTGAAGTCCAGCGAAAGCGTCTCGGCCAAGCGGCTAATCAACAGCGTCTTCGCCAGCCCGGGAACTCCCATCAGCAACGCGTGTCCACGAGCAAACAGGCAAATCGCGATTTGCTCGATGACCTCTTCCTGGCCCACGATAACTTTGGCCAGTTCTTCTTTCAGTTCTGCGTACGAGGATTGAATCTCACTGATAATCTCCACATCGTCGTTGCCAAGATCCTGAGCGGTTGCTGTTTCAGCGGGCATTTTTGTTCCTGAGAGTGAATGTTACGAATTTGTCGGGGAAATGATGGCCTGGGATTGCAAAATAGAAGCGTCACGGCTTTGGGGTGGGGGCGACGGGCCGTGGACCAGGGAGGCTACTGAGACATTTTGAAGCTTCCATTATAGTTTATATAGTTAGCCAGTTCGAGATTCTCTCCGATATTGAGTGAAGTGGGGCACCTGAATCTGCAGAAGTTCGACTTGCAGATCGACCGCGACGGATGGTCCTGCGCAGTCGGAGGTGCAAGTTGCTGGTCGAGTGTTGGATGCCCGATTAGAAAGATCGGCTCGCGAGTTGACGACATGCCCGTTAGGGAAGAGGCAAATAACCGCGGATGGACGCAAATGCACGCGAATAAGAAGACGATGGAATTCGAGCTTTGTTCGGCCTCGAGGCCGGTACGATGCACCGACATTGGAATCGCGACAGGGCCGAGCTCCCATCGCGCTCGAATTCGCCGTAAGCGAATTACATAACGAAAAGAACTTTCCAAATTTGCAAAATCAAAAAAGTCGGGGCGACAGGATTTGAACCTGCGACCTCTACACCCCCAGTGTAGCGCGCTACCAGGCTGCGCCACGCCCCGATTTGGTGAGCTCATCATCAGGATAACCAAGTCACCGAGATGGTGGTAGCCCCGTCTACTACGACAAGCAAAGCCGCGATTTGATCGCGGCTTTTTTGAGTGCTCACGTGGTTTGCCTGTTCAGTCGGCAAAGGCTACTCGCCCGTCTTGAACCCATTCGTCACCAGCTGAGATCGAACCGCTTGCGTGATGGCGCTGCCTAGGGTCTCCTCGTCTGACTCCTCCGCGAGTTTGGCTCGTTCCTTCTGCTCATGCTCGGCTCGCTGTTCTGACAGCTGGGCGATCTTTTCCTGAATCTCGGCTCGCGTCGCAGCCAACTTCTTCACATGTGCCTTGCGCTCATCCGGCGTCATCTCTTGCATGGCTTCCGGAAGTTGCTCCGGCTTGAGCTTATCCATTGTCGCGAAATAGTCCGCTCCCGATTCCACGTCGCTCTTGCACGTATCGACGAGGTCGCGACCGCGGTTCGAGTAGACGTCGCTACACTTGGCTGAAACTCGCTTTGAGAGAGACGACCAACCAAGCCCGCGGGAGTTCGTGTCCTGAGCGTGCTGATTGGAGCTCAAGTTCAGTCGCGTTTCCTGATCGCCAAACCAGAGATACGTTTTGTTGAGTTTGGCATTCAGTTCGATCAGGATCGGATCTTGAGGACACTTGATCTGCACGACGGCTCGATCCTGATTAATGTTCAAAAATGATCCTTCGGCGACTTTCTCACCCAGGTTCCAGTTGCCAGATACGCCGGCGTTGTAGTCGCCGCAATGAATCGTGTTCACGACGATTCCCTGGCTAATGGCTTTGCGGCACGCGTCGGACGGATCGACCGAACCTTGCGTGAACGGTTCGTTACCGGCGATGAAGATTGCCTTGTAGCTGTTGGAATCGTCTGACCAGTCGAGTCGCTTAAGCGCTTCTTCGATGACTTTGCCGCAATACTCGTCGCCACCATTTGTTTTTAGCGCAAACAGCGCTTTGGACACCATGTCGAGGTCATCGGTAAGCTGTACGACTTGACGGATATAACCTTCAGACGCGGGAAGGCCAGAGTTGCCATACTCAAACACGGACACGCGAAGGTTTGGTGTCTTTCCATTCTTTTTGGCGGTTTGGAATTCTTCGATGATCGTCCAAAGCTGACTTTTGGCCTGGTTGATCAAGCCGTCCATCGAGTTGGATGTGTCGAGAAGGATGGCGACGTCGACTGCCGGCCGGATGCCTGAGAACGGTGCAGTGGTTTCTGCCTGTGGCTTTTCCGTTTCTTTCGAATTGACCTTGATTGTAATCTTTTGGGCAAGCGTCGGTTGAAAAGCGGATGCGATGGCGATCGTGATGACAAACGCGGTGGCTTTGAGTCGAATGCTCATATTTCTCTCCGTGGTGGTGACGGGGTACGAAACGTAAGGCGGGAGTCGTGCGTCCGTAGGATGGCACTCCTGCCCGTCTTCGCGCGCGGGTCCGGATTACGTCGGGCAGGTGTGGAGTGCCCGACCGACGATTCAATCTTCGAGGCATTTCTTTCCTCGAACTCTTTGACGTAACGGGAGCGGAGAGAGTTCCCGTTTAGCCACCGGCAAATCGGATTTTTTTGAAATCTGCTGGCAGAATACCCCAAGTGCCTATTTTCGCTGCACCCAGATGTTGCGATATCGCACAGGGTTGTTGTGATTTTGCAGGTGAATGGGCCCGTCATCTTTGCCGGGCTTTAGCGGCGAGGCAGTCGTCGTTTTTGGCAGCTCGACATTGTCATGGATGGTGACACCATTGTGCCGAACGGTCATCCTGGGATTTTCCACAACGCCACCCGCGTCATCATATTTTGCGGCGGTGAAGTCGATGTCGTAGGTTTGCCATGCGAGCGGTGGATAGCACATATTCGTGTCCGGTTCCTTGATGGAGTAGATGCCGCCGCATTCGTTATGCTTTCCTTCCAGTCCGAATGAGTCGAGCATTTGGATTTCGTACCGGCCTTGCACGTACAGCCCGCTATTTCCTCGAGCCTGACCTTTCGCTTTCGGCTTGAATGGCAAGCGGAATTCGATGTGGAGCAGATGGTCGCCAAATTTCTCTTTGGACGTCGTGCCCTGTTGAAGCAGTTTGTTGCCGTCCATTTTCCCTTTGATCCAGTTCTGTGTGTCGGATTCTTTTCCTGCGAAAAGAACAACCGCGTTTTCAGGTGGTGCCATTCCCAACGTGGAACTCTTTCTGTCCTTTTTCCCGAGCGTACCAAGCGTGTTGCCCTCGTACTCAATGTCGACTTGACCGCTTTTGTGGATCGCATTCGCCTCGGTGCCTTTGAAGGTAACGACTCCATCCGATAATTCTCCGGTGGATCGTTCGATCATTTCTACCGAGTCGGCATCGCCGGGTAGTCCGCCTCGATAGGCGACGGCTTCGAATTTGTTGTTGCCTTTGGCAATGATCTGAATTCCGATAACGCCTTCTGATTCGACTTCGCCAGAGTATTCGCCCTGGATCGCGTATTCCGCACTTTCCGCCGCAGATTCTGGCGTGCTGTAGACGGCTTTTTCGGCAAGCAGGTTGCTGCCGAAGGCGAGAATGGTCGAGATGAGCAGGGCAAACTGAAAACGCATGCGAAGCATTTTGGACTCCGGTGATATTTTGTTGATCGTCAACGAAACTGGTTGTCTGCCTGCATTCTTGTCGATTCGTCAATCAACTACAATCAACCGTAGTTTGGTATGGCTGATTTCCAAGTCAAACGAAGTGGACGAGCCGCCCGGCGGATGCTGCACTTCCCGGCGGCATGCGCCGTGCCGCTCACGGATACCATACAGTTTTCTATCTGATCCACAGAGGCATTGATATTGAGACGACGTAACCGTTCACGGATATTTACGTTTCCTCAGGTTCGAGAGGGTCAGGCTGGGGTGTTGTAAAGTTGGCCTTGCAGCGAATTTTGCGTTGCCCAGAACGGACATGAACTGTTGCAGATACATCGACTCGTTTGGCCGCTCCTCCCCGTCGCTTAGTTAGGCTCCGCCCCTCCTCTCGCGACAAGCGGTATGTTCTGACTCGTGCCTCGCAGAACACCGCGTTGTCGGAGGAGGGTTGCTTGGGCGAGCGGTCGAGGTCGGGCAAGCGGCTGCAATAAATCTGACGTGAGCACAAATGCCACGCAATATCGAATTTACAACACCCCAGGTCCAGGAAACGCAGGCGCGGTTGGCGCTGCAAGCGTCTGTCTGTCGCTTGTTGGTTTAGAGGACACCAACAATGGCATAAACACGAGGGTTTGATGTTCTGGGAACTCTATCAGATAAGTCAGATTAACGACGCCAGAACGACTGCCGTCAATGCGTCGGCTCGAGCCGGCAATGCAGAAGATCGGCTCAAGCGGCTCGAACACCGTATCGAAGGTTTGACGTTGGCTTGTCAGGCTCTTTGGGAAATTTCCAGTGAAGAGCTGAATGTTACGAAAGAGCAACTTGTTCAAAAGATGCAAGAAGTCGATTTGCGGGATGGCAAACTGGACGGACGCATGAGACGGCAAGTTCAGGATTGTCCGAAATGCGGTCGCAAGTCACAAAAGCAAAGGAAGAGCTGCATCTATTGCGGCACGCCGTTGCCAGACGATGGGCATATGTTTGCGATCTGAGAATGTTGGCGGCTTGGCTGCCTTGTAGCCGGACTGGCAACAGTTCGGGAGTTTCTTGAGCCTGTTTGCCGTTGGCTGCTACGCCCGAAGTCTTGCGACATCGGCTACAGAGCATGGTCTGCGTTGCTTTGTAGCCGGACTGGCAACAGTTCGGGAGTTTCTTGAGCCTGCATGCCGTTTTCTGCTACACCCGAAGTCTTGCGACACCGGCTACGGCAGACGCTCAGTCGCGGCCGCTCTTAATAGACACCAACCGTGGTTGCTGACTGCAGCTTGTGATAGGGGCGAACGCCACTGACACCGTCCCAGGGGTACTTTTCGAAAGGCTTTTCTCGCTCGCCTTCGTCACGTTCCAAAAATCCTGGTACGAAGAATTCTTTCGTAAGCGTGGTCAACTTGACTCGGCCAGTTTCGCCGTAACCAACAAGCTGGTTTGTATCTTCGAAGTCGACGACTTCGGTGACGGCTCGCGGCTGCGGCGCGTAATAGGCGATCGTGTAGTTGTCCGCGGCCGATACGGGGCGACTGCAGGCCAGCCCCATGAGCGTGTTTCCATAAGTCGGCGTCATGTACACGCCGCTTTCTTCCGGCGGACCACCAAAGAGTTCTTCGATGCAGTAGCGAGTCCACTGAGGCGTAAACTCGGTGCCGCCAGAGAAGATTCCCGTGATACCGACTTCGGGAAGACTGGTGCCGCGATCTTCCAACGCGAGAGCCAACGATTCGATCAGCTTGGGAGTACCGAACATGCATTTGACATCGTGCCCCGCCGTCAGCACTGTCACCGCCTGGTCAATGCAATGCTTCTTGTACTCTTCCAGATGCTCCATCCAGCCCTTCTTGATGAGCTTCACGACCCAGCGTGGATCAAGATCGATACAAAAACAGATTCCGCCACGGAACTGGCAAAGGTGCTCGACTGCCAATCGCAGTCGCCGTGGACCAGACGGGCCAAGCATCAACCAATTCGCGCCTTTCGGAAAATACTGGTCCGGAAGTGTTTCGCTGAAGAGCTCGTAGTCGATGCGGAAATCGTCAACAACAATGCGGCTCTTCGGAATACCCGTCGTACCACCTGTCTCAAAAACGTACACGGCCTTGTCCGCGAGCCCCTTCGGTACCCATCGTCTTACCGGGCCTCCTCGCAACCACTCGTCCTCGAAGTTTGGGAACTTTTTCAGGTCGTCGTAAGTTTCGACTTCCTTGAGCGGGTCGAACTTGAGTTCGGCTTTCTTCTCCAGCCAGAATGGACATCCGGTCGCATCATCAAAGTGCCATCGCACGGTTTCGCGAGTGTGGGCGTCGAGGGCTTTGCGTGCGGCATCAATCGACGGCTGCAGGTCGGTTTCGGTTGAGCTCATCTTTGCTTTGGGTAATGAGAACGCGGTTCGAGTTTGTTACGTGTACCGATAGGATAGGCACGAAACGTCGAACGAACCACCCACTATAGAAACCCGGCAAAAGACAAGCCGCGTAGAGGGGCCGGGAACCGAATACCCGCAATTGCAGTGGCTACTGATTGGTCAGTTGCACGGTGCTGGTGAACCATCCGTTGGTGTACGCGAGGTTCGTCAGCTGGACCGCAGATTGGCCAAGTTGACGTGGGATCTGGTCGAGCATGCGGCTGGCGTCGACGGTCTCTGCAAAAATCGGATTGAATCTCTTGCGAACCATACTGCGGAAAATCTGCTGACGAACACCGACTCGCTTCTTTTTGCCGGAGGCGTCTGTCTTCGATTCTTCGTCCGTCGGCGTAAGTTTTAGTTTGTCTGTTCGTGTTGCGGAAACGTGCGAGTCGCTGATCTCGATCGCATATTTCGCCTGAATCTTCATTCCGGGATAGTCGCGTTTTCCCACGGTGAAGTTCTTGACGTTCATGGTGATGGAAACTTCGCCATTCTCCAGTCGCATGTCAAACGGCGTTTCCTCGGCCATCTTCAGTGTCCATTTGCGATCTTCGTCGGCGACCTGGAGTGCGTCGGTGGATACGGGCAGGAAATTCGACATTTGCTCCGACCAGTCGTCTTCCTGGAGTTCATCGAAATCCTGCTGTTCGATTTGTTGTTGAATCATCTGATTGACCAGAGATTCATGAGCTTGCACGACGGCTTGATCGCGAGCAAGATTCGCAGGCGCCGGCGGAATTGCCGAGCCGCTAATGGCATAAGGATCCGTGCCGAAGCGGGCTTCGGCGATGATTTGGTCATGCGTGGAACGCAGGCGAAGTTGTTGGGGGGATCGGTTTTGCGACTTGAGCTGTCGCATTTGTTCACGGAACTGTCGCTGCAACTGGCGAACCGACTGGTCCACGGTCGAATCAAACTGCCTGCTGGCTCGGGCGGATGCTTTCGATGCGCTGATGTACTCGATGGTTGACGTTTGGTCGTCGGCCTTTTGCCGAGCCACATTTTGCCCGATGCGTCGGCCCCAGTGAAAGTCGATAATGTTTGAGTTCGTCTGCGCGAGGGTTCTGGCTTTGGTCGTCTGGAAACTTGCCGGAGTCAACAGAATCTTCTTCGATCCGACGACGTTCGTGATCCCATGCGAACGGGCCGTCGCGGCCTGATTGGTGCCGATCGTTTCGGAGCGGGCATGCGTTTTCAGGAACAGCTCGACCTCGATGCCTCGATCACTTGGCAGCAACTTCGGAGCCGTCGATGTGGTATTCATGGCGACTCCGTGGATATTCGTTTCGAGAATGTTGTCATTCACGGGCGTCAGTTCGCGAGTGCGGCGATACATCTGCGAGAGAATCTGACTTGGTTCGGCGTAGATGATGAGATCAGGTTGAAAGGCGGAAACGACGGGCAGTCGCGGGGCTGCTGGTGGTCGAGCGGAAACGAGGGGTTTGAGTTCCCAGTCATAGCCGGGATGCGGCGATTCAATACCGGTGTCTGAGTTTCCGCGTCGTCCCAAAAGTCGCCGTTGTCGCTGCGCGTCGCATTCCACGACGGTCAGCGAAATGAACAGGCTGGCGACGACTGCGGTTAGCAGTGTGCGGGCGTGGTTTGGCAAGTAGGCTGAGATCGTCATGGTGAGCTTTTCAGGTTGGTGTCAATCTTCAGATTTCGTTTGGGCGTTGGCGTTGGCGTTGGGTGGAGACTCTAAAACGCCTTTGAGAATCCAGTGGCCTTCCTCGGTGCTCCACGCGACGTCGAGCGAAGGTCCAAGGACTTCGTGAAGTTGATCGGGTGATGGCAGTGAACCAAGTGCCTGCTGAACGTCGCTGGTAACCCAGGAATCTCTCATCGATGTCAGGATCGCGGACCAGAACGTGCGAGACTCCGCTGCGGCTGGTCTCATGTTTCGACCTTGAATCTGGGTTTGCGGCAATCCGTTGCGAAGCTGCTCATACTGCGGCTTTAGCCAATCGGCAGTCCTTGAATATCTGAATGCGACGGGCGCAGATTTCCCGGCGGCCGCGTTGTCCGGTGAGCCTGAGTCGGAGCCGGCCAGTTTTTTGACTTCCACAAGTCGCTTTGATGAGTTAAACGTTGGTTGAGGGCCGTTCGCCTGTTCAAGCGCCTGCTTGATGGCGACTTTATTTAGCGAAGCCAGCAAATGGTCGTCAAGAATGCAGATCGTAACGCCGGTCAGGTCCGGTCCGAGAATTTGCCGCGTTCCTCCCCGACTGAGATCTCCAAACAACCACGCTTTGGTGCCGGCGATATTGACGACACTCACATCCGGATCGCCTTCGAGCATGCGGCCGATTGCCTGAGAGACACGTTGAGGTTCTTTGACTTTGACAGCGACGACGGCACTCGGCGGTTCGTCCGCATCGGGTTGTTGTTCCATTCGCAAAATCAGAAAGGGACTTTGCATCTGGTCAAACACGTCGGCTCGCATGTCTACCTGCGGGCCATCGGGTTCATCGCGAATCTCTTCAAGTACGAGGTCAAAGATCCCCGTCTCGCCTTCGCCCTCGGTGGCATCGAACCACGACCCGTAGCCTTTCAGGACTGCCGCCGGATCGAACCCGATGACTTGCACCTGATCGAACGCTTCCTTGATCCAGTCGTCGGCCGCAATCTTGACGGGATTCGTCGTCAGTGCGGCAGCCGTCTTTTGCAACGGACCGCTGACATACGCGGCAACATCGTAAGTGGCGATATCTTCGTCGCTCAACCGTAGCCGACCGCCTACCGATTGAATCGCCTGCAGACCTTGCGACTTGGCGAGGTCGAGGTTCGTTGGCTTTCGATCCGACGCGTCGAGAAATTGCCACGTGCGAACGAACCAGATTAGATCATGCGGTTGCTCATCCGAATCAGCCATGCGTTCCCGCACGAACTTCAGTCCCGGGTCGTTGGCGATCGTCAGTTGCGTCGGTCCGTTGAGTTGGGCCATGACGCCAGAATCTCTGGCGATGATCAGACGATCCGCAAGTGATGCAATGTGGATCGTGCTGCCGTCAGCCGCGGTGTACGTGTCCGTTGAATGATCGCCTGATGTGGCAGTCGTCTTTTGATAATTCCATCCGGCGAATCGCGTGGAGATCGCTTGCATGGTCTCAGCGATCGAATCGCTGCCTTGCGTCTCTACAACGAGCGCCGTTCCAATACCGCCCGCGGGCTTTGGCAGCCACACGATGGCGACTTGCTCGCTCCCGAGAGATTCAAGGTCGTCGATCGTCAGGCCAAATCGTTTCGCAAACGAATCGGACCTGGTGACTTGTCGCCAGTTGTCGACAAACGGTTTGAAGGGAGCCGAATCCGCAATGCGTCCGACTCGGCATTGCTCAAATGCTTTTCGCCATTCGCCAATGTTGCCGGTGTGGGCAAACGCCAGAGTCGACGGTGGCAGTTTTTCAATCAACGAGCGATTCGACGCGTCGTTCGTTTGCTGCCCGTAGTTTAGGTTCGCAGCGCAAAGCAGCAGGCAAACTGCCATCGCCCAAGTCGCCGGGAACCGTCGTCGATATTGTTCTGTCCGCGTGATCATGATTGGCTCGCGGGAAATGAATCTGTATTGGGAAGTGAATCTGTGTTGGCAAGTGAGACGTTGAGACTTGCTCGGCGCGGGCTGCGCGTGAAGAAGTAGCCGAGCGGGCTGGCCAGAATCGCAGGCAGCAGGACGAGATCGCCAATCAGCGCTGCGAAGAGCAATGCGACCATGCCGCCAGCGAATCGACTGACGGGACCGAACGAGCTGGCGGCGAACGGCAACATGCCCAGTCCGCAGATCAGCGACGTTTGCAGCATCGCCGATGCAGATTTCCTGAACGCATCTTCGATCGCCACGTCTTGATCGTTTCCCGCCTCGCTG
>CALHZT010000419.1 GCA_938040995.1 uncultured Pirellulaceae bacterium
TGATGCGGGATGGTCCGTCGAGAAAAGGGACAGGCACCGAACGCACAAACACAGGGAAAATCAAACCGTCAACGATGTCGGAGCCAGTCCCTTTTTCGACTGCCGCAAAGTGTGCAACTTCAAAACTCACGCGTCGGGTTGGGATTTTTGGTAACCGTCACGAGCCAGCCCCCTGCCCGCGTGAACGGTTACACAAAATCGCCGCTTGTTCCGGCCTACCATTTGGATGGATTACGATTACAGCAGATCTTCACCGTATCCATCAGGAAACGGATTGAAGAACTCATCGTCAAGTTGCTGCCTGGGCGAAGCCGATTTGCGATCGCTCTTTCCATCAGTATCGTCGGCGTCAACACCCGAAACATCAATCGGGCCAAACTCGTCCATCCAATCGGCGACTTCTTCTTTCGAAAGCTTCTTGTCGTTCTGATCCGGGTTAGGCGAAGCCCCGCGTTCTCGCTTGCGCTGCCGATCACGATACCGTTGCTGATACCAAACATCGCTATCAATCGCCGTCGCCTGACGTCGCCTGGCGGCTCGATGCAAACGATGGTCGCCGGAAACAACGGTCAGCCGCCGGGGGACGGTACTGGATTGAATCAGCTCTTCGATCAGATCGTCGGCTTCCGTACCCGGCTCGGAGAACAATACCGTCATGCCGGCAAACTCGGCGACTTTTGTGAGGCCGGGTGGTGCATCCTTCCCGTCAAAAACCACGGTTGTGCTACCCCGCTCTTTCGCGGATAGAAGCGCCGCCACAGCCCGAAGTACGGACCTCCGCGACTTTTCCAGCGAGTATTTCCCAAGCCCTTCCGCAACGATGTTGGCGGCGTGCAACAGGTTATAGCCGTCAATGATGATCGCCATGTTTGCCTTCCCGGTTACCGGCATTGTTTACTGACGCGGCCGACGCGGCAAGCTGGCGTTACGGCACGATGGCAACGTTGGCGACTTTTGTTATCCTGCAGCGACCCCCGTAACCATTCGCAAGCGCCAGTTGAAGGGCATGACAACTTTGACGATCGACCCGGGCGAATTCGCCTCATTTCAACCACAACTGGATCGCCCACTGGACGCGAAGGTCCGTGAACTGCAGCATCAAGGGCGACTGCATCATATGATCTTTGGAGCTCAGCTGACCCCCGAAGTCCTCGAGAAGATTCGGGCCATCGCGGACATCATCCGCGCGATGGCAAGGCAACGAAAGAGCAACGACCGGTTGCGGCAGCTTTTGCCTCACAAGCGGGCGATGCTCTACTTTACGCAACCGTCCACCCGAACGTTCCTGTCGTTCACGGCGGCCTGCCAGATTCTCGGAGTAACTTGTAACGAAGTCCGCGATCCGAAATCTTCATCCGAAGTAAAACGCGAGTCTCGGATGGATTCCATCCGCATGTTCAGCAGTTACTTCGACGTGATTATCATGCGCAGCGAAATTGCGAAGTTCGCCGAATGCTGTTCCTACATGATGAATGATCTCGAACGCCAGGAGATGCGTTCGGTTCCAGTCATCAATGCCGGATCGGGCAGTGACGAACATCCGACTCAGGCGCTACTCGATATGTATACGATTCTGCGCACCTTTGACTTTGACCAGTCGGACAAGGCAAAGTCGTCGCGATTGACGGTGCTACGCGAAAAGTATCCCGATCTCGAACCAAGCCCCAACAACAAGACGTACCTGTTCTGCGGCGACATTCATCGCGGGCGTACGGTTCGGTCGCTCGCGACAGTGCTGGCCCAGTACTCTGGCGTGAAGTTGTTATTCGCCTCACCAGATCACGAAACTTTGCGGCTGGACAGTGATTTGCGAGAGCGACTGACGGACGCGGGTGCCGAGGTTCGCGAGTTCAATTCGCTGGATGAGGATTACGATGGCCAATCGCTCATCAGCCAGGTCGATTGCCTGTACACGACCCGCATTCAACGCGAGCACAATACGTCGGATGACAGTGACGAGCTGGAAAGTCTTGATCTGAGCCCGTTCCAGTTGACGCCGGAGCGAGTCGCGTCGATGAAAGAGTTCGCACCAATCATGCATCCGTTTCCGCGCGATAGCATCGTGAATGAATTGCCCGTTGAGGTAGACGCCGACCCGCGGGCGATGTACTTCCGGCAGGCAAGGAACGGCATGTGGGCCAGAGCGGCACTGCTGGTTCACCTGTTCGATGCCGTGGACAGTCTCTACATGGCGCGCGACGAAGTCGGCATGAGATAGCGTCTCGCCGTCCTTCGTTTATTGTCGCCCTTCGCTCCGTCGAAAGTAGCGTCCGCGCTTTGCAGGAAAAGAAGTTTTATGGGAATGGGGTTCATTTTCGGCGGCAAACTGACTTGTTTCGCTTTGCGGACAAACGCCCAAAATTTGTGCCTGACCTTCTCGAACCTGAGGAAACGTAAATATCCGTGAACGGTTACAAAAAAAACGGCACCCCCGAAAGGGTGCCGCGGCGTGCAGTTTTTTAACGGAAATCTGGTTTAGCGTCGGCGGAAGCCAAGCAATCCGAGTCCGGCGAGCCCAAGAAGAACGATCGAGCTTGGCTCTGGAACTTTGATCACTTCGAAGGAGAGCGTTCCCATGTCGATTACGCCCTCGGCTGCACCGGTCTCATCAACAAACGACTCGAAAAATTCGATCGAAATCATGCCGTCTGATGTTACGCCGTCAGGAATCATATTGTCAGCCAAGACCAAGATTCCGCCGCTCGAGTTGACTTCGGCGGTTCCCTGAGCGGCTGTCCCACTGGGAGTCAAGAATAAGTCATTGACGCCGTCCACATCCCAGTCGAGACCAATAACTTGCTCAGATAACCAACTGGCCATACCGGTATCCAGACCAGAAGTTTGAGTCAAGTCCCAGCCGACACCCGTGATTACTACAGGCCCCGGGTTACCCGGTGTCGAGAGTGCACCCAAGTCGATGTTGAGAATTGTATTGTTTGGCGAGCCCTGTTCGTCCCAGAACTGCACTCCTGATACATCGACGTCGATGACAGATTCAATGATAGCTGGAGAGCCTTTCAGTTCCATGTCGACGATCGGAGTCTTGACCGTAAACTGGTCAACCTGATCGGAAAGGTTCCCTGCGAACGCGGCTGATGCGATTAGCGCGATGAATAGTGAAACAATTGCTCTTCGAATCATTAGTTCTTCCTCTTTGCGTAAATGGAAAGTGGCAACAAAAAAAATACCAACACCTATTTGGTCGCAATGCGACCAAATAAGTATTGGTATTGATTTAAATCCCAGTGGCTTTCCTAACGAACCCGTTTCAGCTTGTAACCAAAAGCAGGCTGTAGCAGTAGTTTCTTAGTTCTACTCGACAAAAATTTGGAAGAGTCCTGTTCCGTGAAAATTTAGTATTGCTGGTGTTGACAGCATGTCAAGTGTCTTGAAGTCAAGATCAGAAAACTTCTCCACCGCGCCAAGGATTGGTCAAATAATTTTGCATTTTTCATTTACTGCTGACTGAAACTACTGCGAAACGCGCCAACGCGTATTAAACAGCCAGATCATCATGCTCGAAAGTGCCGCGGTCATCAGTAGCGTGAATGCGACATATAGAAAATAAAGCCCCCAAGACTGAAGCTGAGTCGTCTTGAGCGTCTCATCCCACGACCGATCACCCATCCGTGAATCGAAGCGGTCCAGCTTGAGTGGCACACTAAACGCGGCTGCAAACGGACTCACAAGTCCGAGATTGTCGATCGTATCGGCGGCTTTGTCATTCGGAAAAAACGTCTGGGCAAAGTTGGAAACGGCGAGCGGAGCCGCAAAGACAATGGTAAGCACCAGGTAAGTCACCACAAGGCTGACCGACGTCTTGCGAAAGAGTACCGAACAGAAGAGAGCAACAACCGCGGTGGTCAAACATGTCAACAGGATGATCGAAACGTACGCGCCTACGGGAATCAGGTTCTTCCAGTACGCCGAAACCATGACGCACGCCAACACGACGGGCCACACCAGAAACAATGTCAACACGCTCGACACCCGGAGCCCCGCAATCAGTTTCCCCCAGAGAATTTGCCACGGTGTAATCGTGGTGGTCAACAACAAGTCGAGTGTCTCGCGCTCACGCTCGCTCGTCACACTTCCAGCCGAGAACACCGGTCCCACCAGCATGTTGAACACAATCACATAGGAGATATACCACGGTGCCAAGGAAGGCATCATGAACAGGCACACTGCCATAATCGGAATGGCAAGAAACATGCTGACCTGGATGACCAGCCGCAACATCAGAGTTCCCTGACTGAAGATCTCGCTGTGGACTTCCTTGTCGTAAACCGGGTTCGCATCATCCTCGAGCAAGTCGACTCGCTTCGGCGGAGCGAACAGACGGTCAGGAAACTGGTCACGCTGAATTACCAAACCGACGACTTCCTGCGCTTCCTGCTCCAGATCGACGACTTCTTTGCCTTCGCTACCCATGTCTGGCGGATGCAGCATTCGCGAAGCCGTATTGGCGAAGAGCGCGATCGTGGCGGCAGCCGTGATTCCAGGCAGAACCGTCACCGTCAGCAACAGGCGAAGCTGACCATTGCCTTCAAACATCCGCCACGCAAGTACGCCGACGATGGCGAGCGGGAGTATAAGCAGATAAGAAGCCACCAATGACGATGCGGTACGTTGAAAGTAACTGCTACAGGCTACGCTGATCATACCGAACGTGATCACGGATAACGTCAGTCCAAGGTATGCAGCGAGCACTTCGTAAAGGTTAACCCCGCCAAGCGGCAGGCAAAGCATCACGATCGGCAGCGAGCTGAAAATCAGAATGGACAGGTGCGAAAGTGACGCAACAAGCTTGCCAAGCACGATCGCCGTCGGTCGCATCGGACTGGCGAGCAGCATCTCATACGTCTTGCGCTCTTTCTCGCCGGTGATGGTTCCGGCTGCAAAACTCGGAGCCATCATGGACGCAAGAATATATTGCCCAAGAAAGAACATATCGACCAGCCGCCGGGCTGCTTCCGCGTTGGCTTCCAGTCGCGATTCCGCAGGCCACGCAAAATAGACGACTGCGGCGAGCAGCAATTGATAGGTAAATAGCAGGATGAACGAACGGTTCGTGCGCAAGTTGACAAGCAGCTCGCGTTGCAAAACCGGGTTTTCGAATACATACATTGATGATGGCTCCAGGAGGCTGTCATCGTATCCGATACGGGTAGCGACTGGCAAAGGGTCGGCGAGAATATCGGGAATCAACCGAAAGTCGTTCCAGGTGACGTTGCGGAACCCTCCGAGGTTGCGTGCCTGGATGAAAACGAAATGGCGTCTCGCCGCAAAGACAAATGATTGCGACAACGATGATTCAACAACAGCGGTTCTACAACAGCCGTGTTGGCCGAAAAGACTCCCGCCCCGCTCCGGTCCCGACTGTTCTCTGAATCTTACCGTCGCTTTCGCCCGAGCGTGGCGATGCAACCAGTGAACAACAGGATGGCTCCGCCCGGTTCTGGAACGACGGCTACATCCGCAGATGTAAATTTGTGCTGGTTCCAGATATTGAAATCCGATCCATCGGTGACGCCATCCCCATCAAAGTCGCCACCGCACCAACCGCCGCCCGATGAGAACTTGTTCGCATTCCACACATTGAAGTCGGATCCATCGACACTACCATCGAGATTGGCGTCTCCTGCCAGGAACGATGCGCCAGAAGGCAGGTTTCGCGATCCGGCTTGAGCCAACCAGACGGCCAAATCCTGCGAATCCATGGCGCCATCGCCGTTCATGTCGAACTCCGCCCGGTTTGAGCCTGTCTGAATGACGTCGATCAACTCATCCACGTCCGCGCAGTCCCATTGGTCGTCGAAGTTAAAATCGCCGGCAGCCAGTTGAATCGTAAACTCTCCCAGCGAAAGAACGCCCGGCAGATTCTCTTCGACGGTTGGAATAATTTGCGACGCCGGCAAGTCAAAACCGGGATTGAATGATTCCGGTCGCAACTCCAGGGTGTACGAGAAAACGCCCTGATCGCCATAGACCCAGTCATTGGTGATCCCGTTTGCGATCCCGAGCACGTTGGTGTCGTCACCCCAGATATAGACTTCGCCATGCACCGACCGAATCGCGTCCGACATGAGGCTGGCCTGGCGATCAAGAATCTCCACCAGCGGTGGATTTTCGAGCGTGTAACCCCATGGGCCGGCGATGATTTGCCCAAAGCTGTGAAAGTCGATGTGCGATACAATTTGCTGATCATCCAGAAACAGATCGCGCAGAGCCTGCGATTCCGGCTCGGAGAATGCAGACGGCCCGCGATAGATGTCGCTGCTGGTGTTTCCACTCGACCCACCGAATCCGGGGCCCCAGTTGAATCCAAAGTTGCGATTCAGATCGACGCCAAACGTGCCATTGCCATTGTTGCGACGGTTCTTTCGCCAGAACCTGTCAACATTGCGACTGTATTCATAGCCGTCCGGATTCACGACGGGGACGACAACGAATTCCGTATTGTCGAGCACATTCGCGACTTGTGAATTCGAACCGTACTGATCCAGCATCTCGTCGGCAGCGTACATGGTCGTCATGCCAGCGATCCACTCACGGGCGTGGATCAGCCCATGAATGACAACCGTCTTTTTGTCCACACTGGACGGACCATTACCGGTGATTCGGATCCCGCGAATCTCCCGACCTTCGTGTGACGTACCGATAACCATTGGCGAGGTCAGGTCTGGATGATCCGCCAGCATCTGATCCAGTCGGTCATAATACTCAGCGGTACTTCGGTAGTCGTCATACCACTGCGCTGAAGCTGTTTCGCAACTGAAAATCGCAACGGCCACGGTAGTAAAAAAGAGAAAGAAAGGCCGCAACATAGTGACTCGCAAAAATGGAATAGCGAAAAAGGAAAAAGAAGGCACCTCGCCTGATCAGTTAGAGCCGCAAAGGAACCGCCTAACCGCCATCGCATCATAACATGCCGCACAGTACAGCTGGTCGAAAACATGACATCATGGGGGGGGGCAGCTGTCTCAAATTCGACCGAAACCACAATCCTCTTGTCATTATCCAGCCGGAAGACAGGCCTACGCAGATTGGTTTAGGGAGAGGCAGGTGCGCCACGCGAAAACACCGGCCTTATTGTGGAGATTTGATCGACTGCTGGAAAAAAACAGCACGCGTCTGCTAGTTTGATGGTTCGACCGACTCAAGCAGAAAGCGAACGATGCTGGGCAAGACCTTCAAAGCCACCATCAGAAATTCCGGGATGGGAGTCCCCAACAAGCTCCCCCTCGGTGAACTGATCTTGCTGGTCACCCTGTTCGCGGTCCTCTTTCGACTGCTAACACTGCTGGGCGGTGAAGGCGAGATAGTGATGTTTGTGGCCACGCTGGCCATTGGCGTGTCACTCGGTCAGGCGGTGCTCTTCGACGGAGAACGACCACGACAAGCCTCCATGATCGTCGGCACTTTCCTCTGCCCGGTGATGGCGCTGATCTACGGGGTCGCGTCCATACTTGGATTTGGTGTGCGTTTCGGATGGCCCGTCATTATGTCCAGCGTGGTATTCCTCACATTCGTCGGGCCATTGCTTGGCTATTTCGCCGGCTTGTTCGTTGCCGGATGGTTCTTCCTGTTCGACTTTTACCGAAGTGAGCTGACGGGAGCACCGCGACGGTACGACCAGATCATCAAAGAGCGGGCCAGCAAGCAGGTTGCAGAAACTGTCGATGGAATTGAACAAGTCGCCGGTAAGGAACCTGAATATCGACTGGCAAATAACTTCCGCTCATTCTTGCATCTTTTTAATCCGTACCAACCGGCAAAGCCCGTTCGAGGAGCCCTCGGCGCTTTCCTTTTGACGATCGCGTTCGGATTAATGATTGCCCCGCTGACTCCGTTTGGAATAAAGGCCGTCGTGACAGTGCTGGTGCTTGCGGTAATTGCCGCGATCGCAACGGGCGGGTTTCAGTTTCGTTGGTATGTGCCGGTGATTGCGGCGGTGCTCTGCTGTTTCACGGGGATGATTGTCTATTCGAAGTTCAAAGACATTCACCTCGTGCAGGACCAACTGGATCCCGGATTGCGAGGAATCCTGGGAGTCGGTCTCGCATTGCTCTGCATCCTTGGTGGGCTTTTTCCGATCGCGTTCCTTGGGTGGCTTCGCCATTTCGGTTCACGGCGAAGCAAAGCAGCGACTTCGGCGCAGGTCCAGCGTCGCCCCGGGCTCGCGACACTGATTGCGTGGCTGGTACTCGCGGCGGCGACGCCCATCGGACTGATCTGGTTCATGTCGGTGTTTCAGAACTCACCGCGAGAAGAGATCGCCACGAGAATCACCGCGAACGGTGGCTACGTGAGCTACATACCGATTCCTGCAGCTTTTTCTTCGTGGCCGCCCAGAGTTCAATCTGTAGAAATTACAAAAAACGCCAATGAGGACCTCCCTGATTTTCTGAATTCGCATCCCGAAACAATTCCGTGGATGGGCATTGCGGACCCTGAATTCTCGGGCGAACACTTCGAACTCATTGACCAGCGTCGCACCCTCGGGATCCATATAGCGAACTCCGCGAAATTCACTGGCGAAGTATTTGGCAGACTGACCGACCTTTCAGTCTCCCAACTCAACTTCACTGATTGCCCGCTGAATGACGAGGGCCTGGAGAATCTCGCGTCACTCCCTGACACTCGAAGAATGCTTCAGTACCTGAATCTCGTGAACACCAACTGCGACAGCCTCGCTGGCGTTGAGCAGTTTGGCAGTCTCCAGTGGCTTTATTTAAGAAGCAAAACTTTTAACGGTGAATCGGTCGCCCGGAATAGGCCTTCCAATCTTCCGAATTGCAGTCTGAATTGCCCCGTCACAGATGCCGGTTTGGAAAAACTGGCCAGGAAGCTACCGAAGGTCAGCCGCCTAAATCTTTCCAACACGAAACTAACCGATAACGGCATGAAGCATCTGTCGATGTTCGATCGCCTGACCTGGATCGATCTGACGGGCAGCAACTTCACCGACGCGACTCTCGAAGCGTTGTCAAAAATCGACTCGCTTGCGGACATCGTGCTAATTGAGACGTCGGTTACCGATGAGGCGGTAAAACGTTTCCATTTGGCTCATCCGGAGTGTGCTGTGGATTTGGTTGAGCAATAGTTGCACGGCTGTCCCCAGCCGTTTGCGGAGAGGCGAGGGTGGCTCGAGGCGTTCTGCAGTAAGGTGCGTAAACAGCTGAGACAGCGGTTCTACAATCGAGGCTCAGCCCAAACTGCCTGCAACGAGGTGCCAAAGGTTGATCGATAGTTGTACGGCTGTCCCCAGCCGTTTTTTGCACTCCCGAAAAGGTGCGCATGACGGCTGGGGACAGCCGTACAACTATCGATCCCGAATCCAGATGGTGTAGTGCCCTTCTGGCAAATGAGCTTTGCGAGGGTTGTCAACGATGTACTCTTGCAAATAGTCGAATTGCAAATGGCTTCTGACGACATGGTCAAATGGTTCGCTTTGCCACAGTTCTCCATCCCGGTTCAGATGGCGATTGATTTCTCTCGCCGAAAAACGCATTAGTCCTGTGAACTCCTTTCGCAAGTCGTTCCCTTGCCGCATCTGCACGAGCACATGCACATGATTTGGCATGATCACAAACCGTTCGACGTCGTACCGCTCGCCATCAAAGTGCAAGAGCGCATTTTCGACATAACGTCTTGTGGCGCCATCTTTCAAGACGCAACTTCCATGGCAGTCATCAAGATGACCATGCCAGCGGCGTTGCTTGAACTTGCGAAGTTCCTTGTGCATTCGTGGTGGAATTGCGATATCGCCAAGAACGTCTTCAACGGAACGACCAGCGAGTCCATTTTCGGCCAACCACGTTTCGACCTCTTCGTGCCACCGCTCGACGACTTCACGAGGCATCGAGTCAGCAAGTCGAAAGGTGACAAACGTTAACGCACCGGGCATATCGATATGCGGTAGATTTCGTCGCGAGATTTTGCTGTCGGCGTTGGAATCGAAAAGATTCCACTGAATCTTTCGGTTGTTCATCGATAGTTGTACGGCTGTCCTCAGCCGTTTTTGGTAAGGCGGTTTTTGGTATGCCGTTCACGGATATTGACGTTTCCTCAGATTCGAGAGGGTCAGGCACAAATTTTCGGCGTTTGTCCGCAAAGCGAAATAAGTCAGTTGGCCGCCGAAAAATTGAGCCAGACCCTTGCCCGCGTGAACGGTTACGTTTTTGGTAAGGCGGTTTTGTTAAGACGTTCCCCAGTCGTTTTTCCGGCCGTTTTTCCGGCCGTTTTTCCACTCCCGAAAAGGTGCGCATGACGGCTGGGGACAGCCGTTCTACTATCGATTAATACTCTCTTGGCCGAATCAGACCCTGCACCCGCGATGGCAAGCCCTGGATTCGCAAGAATCCTTCGGCGTCGGTCTGATTGTATCCGGAACCGTCGCCTTCCATCGTCGCGATGCCTTCGTCGTAAAGACTGTTCTGACTCTTGCGGGCATCGACCATAATGTTGCCCTTGTATAGCTTCAGTCGGACTTCACCCGTGCACGGTTCATGCGACTGGTTAATAAACGCCATCAACGCGTCCATTTTTGGCACGTACCAGTATCCGTAGTACACCATCTCGGCAACAACGGGTGACAACTGATCGCGCAGATGAATGAGATCACGATCGAGTGTCAGTTGTTCCAGATACAGAATCGCGTCATAAAGAATCGTGACCGCCGGTGCCTCGTAGACTCCGCGACTTTTCATGCCCACGAACCGGTTCTCCACCACATCGATCCTGCCAACTCCGTTGCGACCACCGATTTCGTTCAGTGTCTTGACGATTTGCAGCGCATTCATTTCCGTGCCATTCACGGCGACAGGCACGCCGGATCGAAAATTGATCGTCACGGTTTCGGCTTTGTCCGGAGCGGCTTGCGGCGAAGTCGTCATTCCGAAATCCACCGTTTCGACGCCGTTCACTTCAAGATCTTCAAGCTTGCCGGCTTCGTAACTGATATGCAGGCAGTTCTCGTCCGAGCTGTAGGGTTTCGCCACAGAGGCTTTGACGGGAATATTTTTCTCTTCGCAGTAGGCGATCATCTCACTGCGACCGGGAAACGCTTTGCGGAACTTTTCCATTCGCCACGGCGCGATCATTTCTACGGTCGGATCGAGTGCTTCGGCGGCAAGCTGAAAACGACATTGGTCATTCCCCTTCCCCGTTGCGCCGTGAGCGTATGCCTTGGCACCTACGTCTCTGGCGACTTGAAGGCAGACTTTCGAAATCAGTGGGCGCGCGATCGAAGTCCCCAGGAGATACTTGCCTTCGTATTTCGCCTGCCACTTGAGGACAGGAAACTGAAAGTCGCGACAGAGTTCTTCCTGAACATCAATCACCTGAGCCGTCGCGGCACCGCAATCTTTCGCCTTTTGCATGATGGCTTCGCGATCTTCGCACGGCTGGCCAAGGTCGACATACACCGCATGGCAGGCGTACCCCTCATCCTGTAGCCAGCCGAGAATCACGGATGTATCGAGTCCGCCTGAGTAAGCCAAAACGCAGCTTGAACTTGCCATCTTTCTTTCCATCTGTTGAGGAGCTTTTGCTTTGATTTTGCGGCGAATCATCAGTCCGACCTGTGCCGGGTAGGCCAGGCTGTATCCGACGAGCCTGAGCAGGTCAGGCAGTGCCTGACGAGAGCGGCATGCGTCGCATGCCCTACGGCTACGGCTCACTTCCGATTCGCAGCCCGGCATTGTCCTTTCCATCCTGCTGCATCGCAACCGCTATCCGGCTAAGATGCACGGCATGGACAAGAACAGTGTTTACGAATTGGCAAAACGGCTGGTTAACGACGAGCTGGACGCGGATCAGTTTCTTGGGACTCTCCAGTCGGCGATGGCGGCTGAACTGACCGATACGACGCTGGATCTCGATCGGGATCGGCGTTGCGGGTATCCAGAAGTCGTCTATGGCGAAAGCAAGTCGGTCCAGTCACTGACCGATATCTTCAAGTGTCAGATCGACAGCCTCCAGCCGGTTCTGGCGACTCGCGTTTCCATGGCGAAAGCCGCCGAGTTGGTAAAGACCTTCCCGGACGGACGGTACAACGAACTTGGCCGGACGTTTCGCATCGATTCGCATATTCAATCATCCGAAGCGCCGGTTGATAAAACGCCGCGCGAGTTCAGTGGCGTCACAATCGTGACGGCCGGGACCAGCGACTTGGCCGTTGCCGAAGAAGCCCGCGAGACTGTGGACTGGATGGGCTACCCTTGCCAAAGGATTCAGGATGTCGGCGTCGCCGGGCCGCATCGACTGCCAAAGCATGTTGAAACGCTTCGCAAGTCAGCGGTGGTCGTTGTCGTTGCCGGGATGGAAGGCGCGTTGCCGAGCGTGGTGGGCGGATATGTGGCTTGCCCGGTGATCGCGGTGCCGACGAGTGTTGGATATGGCGCGGCGTTTGGCGGAGTCGCGGCGTTGCTCGGAATGTTGAATAGTTGCGCAGCGAATGTGACGGTGGTGAACATCGATGCGGGATTCAAGGCGGGATATTTGGCGGGCCTGATTGCGGGACGCTGTCGGTAAACTGAGAATGCCAGTTGACAGGTTGACGTAGCCGATGTCGCAAGACTTCGGGCGTGAAGCGGGTGGCGGTTAAATGACGTCGCAAAGCGTTCACAAGGTCGGCCCGAACTGTTGCCAGTCCGGCTACGGGCCCGCGAGTAGTCCGGCTACGGGCTGGCGAGTAGTCCGGCTACGATGAACTTGTTTGCCGGTCTGGCGACGTGGAATTTTCATGAAACTCATTCGCAAAATTGACGAACTGACTGCCGCCAGCGACAGCCTGAAGAACAGCGCCGTTTCGATCGGCAATTTTGACGGCGTGCACCACGGGCACCAGAAACTCATCTCCCGCCTGACCGCACTCGCGAAGAAGCACGGCGGACCTTCCGTTGTATTCACATTCGACCCGCACCCGGTTCGCCTGCTAAGACCGGAGAAGGCTCCGCCTCCATTAACCTGGACAAAACGCAAAGCCGCCCTGCTCTCCGCGCTCGGAGTCGATTACATGGTGGCTTACCCGACAGATCAAGCTCTCCTGGAGCTAACGCCGGACGAATTCTTCAGGCAGATCGTACTCGAAAAACTGGGAACGGCGGCTCTCGTCGAAGGCCCCAACTTCTTCTTCGGCAAGAACCGTGGCGGCGACGTAAAAACGCTGCAAATACTTTGCGATGCGAGCGAGGTCACACTCGAAGTCGTTCAACCGACTGAGGACGACGGCGAATTAATATCGAGCAGCCGCGTTCGATCCGCGATTGCGGACGGTGATATCGACAGCGCCCGTCGCATGCTCACCAGCCCCTATCGCGTTCGCGGCATGGTGACTCATGGAGCCGCCCGGGGAAGCAAGATCGGATTCCCGACGGCGAACCTTTCCGCGATCGATACGCTGGTGCCGGGGCACGGCGTGTACGCTGGAATTGCCCATCTGAACGGCGAGCCGTTTCAAGCGGCGATTAACATCGGTCCCAACCCGACGTTTGGAGAGGACGAGCACAAGGTCGAAGCCCACCTTCTGGACTTTGATCGAAACATCTATGGGCAAGCCGTCGAGGTTGACTTTTTGACCCGGCTGCGGGACATTCAGCCCTTCCCGAATGTCGAGGCGTTGATCGCACAACTCCACAAAGACATCGAAGCGACCAGATCGGCGAGCTGAAATTCCGATAGTTGCCTTTCCGATGTCTTTCCGATGCCTTTCGCTTCGCGAAGGGAGCGCCACTTTCGCCAAGCGAAAGGCGACTTTCACAATCGCGCAACAATTCGAAAGTAAAACATGCCCATCGACTGGCCGGCATTTGCCGAAATCATCAACGCCAACGAGACGTTTCTCTTAACCAGTCACATTCGCCCAGACTGCGACGCGCTCGGTAGTGAACTCGGCATGGCGGGCGTGCTCGAAGCTCTCGGCAAAAAAGTCCGCATCGTCAACGGCCACCCGACTCCGCCGAACCTTGCGTTCATTGATCCGACGAACCGCATCGAAGTCATCGGCGAACATGTCCAAGTCGATGAGCTCAATGACATGGACGTGATGATGATTCTGGACACAAGCGCGTGGGCCCAGCTTGGTCCGATGGGCGACGTCGTAAAAACAACAAACGCCAGGAAGATCATCGTCGATCACCATGTCAGCGAAGACGATCTTGGCGCCGAACCATTCAAAAATGTCAAAGCCGAAGCCACCGGTCGTCTGGTCATCGAAGCCGCCGACACTCTGGGCGTGCAAGTGACACCTGAAATTGCGACTCCCGTTTTTGCAGCCGTGGCGACGGATACCGGTTGGTACCGTTTCCCTTCGGTGGACGGCGAAACCTATCGACTGGCAGCCCGACTTGTTGATAGTGGCGCCAGTTTGACGCAGATTTACGGAGATCTTTACGAACGTGATACGGAAGGCCGCGTACGTTTACGAGGCACCATTCTTTCTCGCTCGAAAACGGAGCTTGATGGGCGACTGGTTCACACCTACGCGCTCAAGGAAGATTTTGATACGACGGGAGCGTTACCAAGCGACACCGAAGATGTCATCAACCTGACCATGGCGATCGCTGGAACCGAAGTCGCCGTAATTCTTGTAGGGCAGATGGACGGCGGGTTTAAACTGAGTTTCCGCAGTCGTTGTGATATTGATTGCAGCAAGCTTGCCGAGCATTTCAATGGCGGCGGGCACAGAGCCGCTGCCGGTGCATTCATTGAAGATGAGTTCGCGGTCGCCCAGGAAAAAGTGCTGAGCCACGTTCGTGAGCAGATGGCCTGAACCTCCACGCGATTGCCCTCCGCCGGGTACGCCACCTGGTCCGTCACATTTTGTCCGTTATGATATTGGCATGAGCAACGAACGAGAACATGGAGATCCGCCTCGACGCGGTTTTTTCCTCAAATTTTGCGCCGGCCTCGTCGGTGGCATTGTAGGCCTGTTTCCAGTCATTACGGCCGGCGGATTTCTGCTTGGCCCTATTCTAAAAAAGTCGGACGATGGCGATGCGGACTCAGGTGATGGATTCATGCCACTCGACATCAAGGCGGATGCGCTGCCGTTGGATGGTCCGCCTCAGCAAGTGACTGTTGTTGCTGATCGAGTCGATGCGTGGAACTTCTATCCGCAGGAACGAGTCGGTAGTGTGTGGTTGCGGCGAACCGCTGACGGCATCGTCGCCTTCAACACTATTTGCCCGCACCTTGGCTGTTCTGTTGACTATCGCACCAGCCACGAAGATTTTTACTGCCCCTGCCATTTGAGCAATTTCAGCCTGGACGGCGAGAGACAAAACATGATCCCGCCGCGTAGTATGGATTCGCTCGAAACGAAGATCGTTGACGACCGCGTCTGGGTCAAATTCGAAAACTACCGCGGCGGCATTGAAGAGAAGGTTCCCGTATGATCCGCGCATTCACCGACTGGCTGGACGATCGCGTTGGTTATCGCGAGATCATTTCCGAGGCACTCTTCGAGCGCATTCCGGGCGGTGCCCGTTGGCGCTACGTCTGGGGCAGCACGCTCGTTTTCGTATTCATGCTTCAGGTCATCACCGGATTTTGCCTGTGGTCGGCGTACAGCCCAAGCGTCCAGCATGCGTGGGAAAGCGTTTACTACATCCAGAACATGATGTTTCTCGGAAACGTGATTCGCGGCGTGCATCACTACGCGGCTCAGTTCATGGTCGTGCTCCTGGGCATTCACTTCATGCAAGTCGTCATCGACGGCGCGTATCGGGCACCACGCGAAGTCAACTTCTGGATCGGCTTGATCCTGTTGCAGATTGTGATGGGGCTTGCGCTGACGGGCTATCTCTTGCCGTGGGATCAAAAGGGATACTACGCCACGCAAGTCGCCACTCGGATCATGGGGGCAGCACCAGTCGTCGGGCCGCAGGTCCAGGAACTCGTGCAAGGCGGGCCGACTTATGGGCACCACACGCTGACTCGCTTCTTCGCCTTACACGCCGGCGTGCTGCCGAGCCTCCTCGTCGTGTTCCTGGCGGTTCACATCTACGTTTTCCGACGGCACGGAATTAAACCGGCCGACGAAGTCGCAGCAGCGGACGAATTGCCCGAGGACAACGGGCTGTTCTGGCCTGATCAGATTTTGAAGGACGGTGTGGCTTGCCTCGGTGTGCTGGGATTCATCCTGTATCTTGCCGTCTTTCACGAGGCGGAACTGGCGGCTCCCGCAGATCCGTCGGAAGCGTATTCGGCAGCAAGGCCGGAATGGTATTTCCTTTCGCTGTTTCGTTTTCTCAAGTTCGAAGTCATCGATCACTTCGGGTTGGCTTTCGGCGCGATTTACGTTCCCGGTGCCGTTTTGGGCCTGATCGCGCTGATGCCCATCATTGGATGGTCAAAGACCGGTCACAAATTCAATGTGGCGTTTGTCTGGATGCTCGCGACGGGCGTGGCCGCGCTGACTGGTCTGGCTCTCTTCGAAGATGCGACGAACGTTGACCACCAAGCCGCCATTGCCGAAGCCGAACGCGACTCACACCGAATCAAAGAGCTTGCCAGCGGCCCCACGCGGATTCCGGTGACGGGGGCAGTCACGCTTCTCCGAGAAGATCCGTTTACCCAGGGGCCGCGAATTTTCGCGAAGCACTGCTCCAGCTGCCATCACTACAACGGGCACAATGGGCGAGGCAAAATTCTCAAGGAACAGGACCCGGAAGATAAAAAGAAGATGCTGGCGGCAAAACCGACGGCTCCGGATCTTGGCAACCTTGGGTCGCGAGAGTGGATGCGAGCCATCCTCGTGGATTTCGAGAATCATTTTTCGCCCGTAAAGAATGCCAGATGGTTCGGTGAAGAGGAAGGCATCGACCCAGCCGATTCAGAAATGACCGATTGGTCCGGTGAGCGCGATGCACTCGTCTCGAAAGAAAATGCGGCAGATTTGCAGGCAATGATTGAGTATCTCGTGTCGCTCAGCGGACGAACCGATATCGAACTCGATGCCGCAATGATCGCGCGGGGCGAGGACCTCGCGTTGAACGGTGAATGGACTGACAGCGTGACAACATCGTGCACGGACTGCCATGACACCCTGGGTGAAGAGTTCGAGGCAACGGGCGACGGTAACGGATCGTATCCAGATATTGCCGGCTATCTGTCGAGCGAATGGCTGAAGGCTTTCATCGCCGATCCGGGAACGGAGCAGTTCTACGGCGACCGGAATCACATGCCCGCTTATGCGGAGAAACTTACCGAAGAAGAACTCGACTTGCTGGTTCGCTGGTTTACCGGTGACTATCTGAAGACCGAGATTTTGGACTACGGTCAGTCGGGCAATCACTAACCATTCGAAGGTAGGGCATGCTATGCATGCCGCGTCACAAACCGAACCGTAGCCGGGCTGGCAACAGCTTGGGAGAATCGGGCATAACTCCGCTACTGCCCGAAGTCTTGCGACATCGGCTACGGAAGCAGCGAGCTACGAGCACTGGCCGGCAGGGCATGCTGTGCATGCCGCGTCACAAACCGTAGCCGGGCTGGCAACAGCTCGGGCGAATCGGGCACAACTCCGCTACTGCCCGAAGTCTTGCGACATCGGCTACGGAATCAGCAGGCTACGGGCACAGCCCTGCGACATCAATGATGGCGCTGCTTGCATTCGCATGGCGACGTTCGCCTCAATTTGCGCTTCTCTCAACGTACGTGCGTCCAAATGCCGATGCATTGCGAGACGGCCAAGCTTACGGTCGTACGAATTACGGGGAGTTTGCGGATGTGGTGCGAGCATTGTCAAAAAGACGTCGATTCGATTCGTTCGAAGACCGGACAACGCATGCGGTGCGCCGAATGTGATCGCGAGTTCCAACTCGAAACGGCCGAGCAATTAGGCCAAGCTGTGGGAATGCCAGTCGCCGAATGCGATTGGGACGATTGGCAAGTCGAAGAGGACTTGAGAGAAGCACGCCACATCGTCGAGCTTCACTCGCAAAACGCGATTCAGTTAAGTCGCATAACAGCTGGATTTCGATCGAGAATGACTCCAGCCGGCGAACCACCCATGGCAATTCCTCTGCCGCCTTTCGAGGACGCAAGGAAAGCAGGTTTGGCGAGTTCCGCCGTTGCCGTTGAGAATGCAACTCGAAACGTCGCCATTGAGAACGCCAGCCAACATGCTTCCGGCTATTCGGACGATCCAACCGCAAATCGAATCGCCGCGAACTACGGTTGGGCACCGTTCATTTTTGCGGCTTGTGGGCTGGTCGGCGGATTCATCGCCATGCATGTCGCTCAGCGCTGGCCACAGTATTTCGCGATGGTACTTTTCATAGAACTCAGCGTCGGAGCCATGTTTGCAGCGATTCTCGGCAAACGACGCCTCATGGCGACTGGCCAAATACCCGGCGGCCTCCACCTTCACTAAACAAAGTAAAACAAAGCCCGAAGGCGAACCCCTGTGTTGCGACCCACCACTGTAAGACACACACTTGGGACACACACTTTGGGCACAGGCGCCAGATCACGTACAACAGAACGACAACTTCGAACAACTCACAACAAGACAAATTCAAAGGATGCGAACGAATGGGTTCGATGGAAAAGCTGGTTTCGCTTTGTAAACGACGCGGATTCCTGTTTCAGTCAAGCGAAATTTACGGCGGACTTAATGGCTTTTGGGACTACGGCCCACTGGGTGTCGAGCTGAAACGCAACGTAAAAGATACGTGGTGGCGCGACATGGTGAATGGCCATGACGACATTAGCTGCCTCGAGGGTGCACCTTCGCCTTATGAAATGACGGGCCTCGATTGCACCATCATCATGCATCCACAAGTCTGGAAATGCTCCGGGCATTACGACCTCTTTCATGACTTTATGGTGGACTGTCGCCAGACAAAGAAACGCTATCGACACGACCAGCTCTGCGGACGCTGGGTTACGCATCGCGACAAGAAAGCGTTTGTGACTTCGCAAGAGGGCGACGAAGCCGATGAAAACATCGAACGCCAGGCGATGAAGTTCTTCAAAGTGCGAGCCAAAGACAAGGATTCGCTCGAGTACGACGGCAAGACCGTTTCGCTGACGACTCTTGATGATTTTGCAGAAGTCCTCGGTCCTGATGCCAAGGAACTCGGCACACTCACCGAACCGCGCGAATTCAACCTGATGTTCAAGACGTATGTCGGTGCCATGGCCGGCGAAGAAGGTGCCGCATTCTTGCGCCCGGAAACGGCCCAGGGAATTTTCGTCAACTTCAAGAATGTCTGCGACAGCCAACGAGTCCGCGTTCCCTTTGGCGTGGCTCAGGTTGGCAAGAGCTTCCGCAACGAAATCACGCCGCGAAACTTCACCTTCCGCTCGCGCGAATTCGAACAGATGGAAATCGAGTTCTTCTGCCACCCGGATCGCTCCCATGAATGGTACAAATTTTGGCGAGATCGCCGATTCAAGTGGTACACCGACCTCGGGCTTGCCAGTGAGCGATTGCAACTTCGCGATCACCACGAGGACGAACTCAGCCACTATTCGACTGGAACCGCCGATATTGAGTATGCCTTCCCGTTCCTGAACGAAGGCGAATTTGGAGAGCTCGAAGGGATCGCACACCGCGGCGATTTTGACTTACGCAGCCACATGGAAGGCAAGCTGGACCCAAATTCAAACCCGCTCACGTTGCAATTGGGCGAAGATGGAAAACCGAAATATCGCGGGAGCGGCAAAGATCTTACCTATCGTGACGATCTCACGAACGAGAAGTTCATTCCGCACGTGATCGAACCATCCGCCGGCGCGGACCGGGCAACGCTCGCATTCCTCTGCGAAGCTTACACCGAAGACGAAGCCCCCGATGACAAAGGGAATATGAAGACGCGTACGGTCATGAAATTTGACCCACGACTTGCGCCACTCAAGGCAGCCGTATTGCCGCTCGTCAAGAAAGAGGGCATGCCAGAAGTCGCCAAGGATGTTTACAAAGCCTTGAAAGCGGCTGGAATCGCCGCGTTCTACGATGAAAAGGGAGCCGTTGGCCGACGCTACCGCCGCCAGGACGAAGCCGGCACGCCATACTGCCTGACCGTCGATGGCGACACGCTCAAAGATAAAACCGTGACGCTTCGCGATCGCGATAGCCTCGAGCAGATTCGATTACCGATCGATGACGTGGTGTCAGAAATCTCGAAGCGGGTACAGTAAGTCGTTGATTGCTTGACCGACGACTTACCAAGATTCAGGACGCAGTACTTTGATCCCCGCCATCAGCCAGGTTTGCTCCCTTTCTTCGCCATTCGAACTCGACATCGCCGACTACGCCGCCGGGAAGTGCCCGGCGGTTGAAATCTGGCTGACAAAGCTGGAAACGTGGCTGAAAGATCATTCGATCGACGATGCCCGGCGATTGTTTGAGGAAAATGAAATCCAGCCGGTCGTCGCCAGCTACCAGGGCGGACTGCTGGATTCGCAAGGCGAAGCCCGCAAGGAAGCGTGGAAACTCTTTGAATCGCGACTGGATCTCTGTAAGCAGCTGGAGATCGGCACACTGGTCGTTGCAGCCGACATACGAAACAAGCTGACTCAGGAATCTCTGGATCGGACGACTGTAAGCCTGACAAATATCGCTGCGCAAGCCGGGCAGCGAGGCCTCAAAGTCGCTTTGGAATTTCAAAGCCGTTCGGTGTTCATCAACAACCTGCAAACGGCATCGGCAGTCGTCGAAGAAGTCGGTAGTCCGCACCTTGGGCTTTGTCTGGACGCATTTCATTTCGAAACGGGTTCGAGCAAGTATCGCGATCTCGGCTATCTCACATCAGCAAACCTGTTTCATGTACAGCTCTGCGATCTTGCCGACACGGCAAGGGAACTCGCCAGCGATTCCGACCGTATCCTGCCAGGCGAAGGCGATATCGGAATCGACTTGATCGTCGAGCACCTCAAAGCGATCGGATACAGCGGCACCGTCTCGGTTGAGCTGATGAATCCCCGAATGTGGCAGATTCCGCCCCTTCAATTCGGCGAAATCAGCATCACGGCTCTGCGGCGAATCCTTGGCCTCGCCGAACCGGCTTAGCGCAGCGATTGTGGACACTTCGAGTCGATGCCTTTCCTCAGCCGATTGAACATCGGCGCCGTCCTCAAATATCAAAAATTGGCTTTGGACCAAAACTCGGCGACTTCCGTTATCGCCGCTGAACATTGATATTCGATACGAACCCCACTCCCTTCCATCGAGGAATAACGCACTCTAACTCCCTGCCTGCAGAGCCTATGCCTTCCTCGAAACTGCCTACAGAATTCTCTCGCGACCATTGAGAAAGACACCAAATCTGAAATCCACATTCACCCTGGGTAAGCGACGAATCTACAAGACATCAAAAGACCAATTTGTGTCTCACCACCAAATACTCAATTCATGATTCGATCATTATCTGCGTGCTGGCTAGCCGAACTGAACGAAGTACAAAATTCAGCTGTAATGCTGCACAACAACGTGACATTGGCTGTGCCAGACCGAAATTCAGCGCCGACACAACGACTCGCGACTGTCACAACAAAGCCGTAAATAATGCCAAGCGCCGGCACGACCTGCCTTTAATGGGATTAGCCAACCGAAACCTTGAGCTGAGCCCCGAAACCTTGAGCTGAGTCCCATCTCCCTCCGTCCAATTGCTAACTCTCCCGGATGTCTGTGACTGGAGCCGATTATCGAGCACAATCGTGCGTGCGGACGCTGAGCCGCCAATCCAAGCCCAAATCGTCCTATTCGTCGCGGAAAAAATCGGGTTTATCTCCATGCCTGAATGCGCGGAGATGCTGCAAAAAGTGCCTAAAAACCTAGGGAAATTGGCAAACAATGCGTCTTCCCTCCAATTTCGAGAGATAACTCTTGCATTGAATTCGGTGATGGTTATATTCGGCTCAGTGGGAAAAACATGATTTTCCCGGCCCAAAGGAATTTTCAAAAACTTCCAAATTGGGTGATTGCGAGTTCTTCAGGACTTGCTAAATTGGATGGAACGGGTCAAAACGACCCACCCCTTAAATTACGAATAGAGCAGCTACTGGTGGCCACAACGAAACGTAACCTCATCCCCGAGAGATCGGGTATTGGGTTACGTTTTTTTTCGTGGCCACCCCTGATATCAGCTACGGCTGGGAAGGAGTAAAGATCTACTGAGAAGCAATGGAGAGGATGTCAACTGTGCCCTTAAGCGTTGTAACTAAAGGTCACTAAGACATTCTTTTTGTTGGAGTGTCATTCACTTGTTTTGTGCGAGCAATTTTGAAGCGGTTGCGAACACGAAATT
>CALHZT010000420.1 GCA_938040995.1 uncultured Pirellulaceae bacterium
TCGCAGGCATGTCTGTGTTGTAATACAGGATTGCCATCGGTCCTGTTTGCTCTTCGCCAGAGGGGCTGCGATAGTCGGGATAAAAGTACACTTCCGATTCGGTAAGCGATGACGCGAGTTTCTCAACGACGGTTGCGTCCGTGATCGCCTTGGTTGGCTGGACTATCGGCATCAGGACTACCCACCAGAGAAATCCGAAAAAGAACAGCACGATAGCGGACAGCAAGGAAGCAATAGCGATACGCATGACCATCTCCAGGTCTGGTTTTCTGGTTGAGAAGTAGCGGAATTGAAAGTGGGGAACGTATTGAAAGTGCCAGCATTGAGCGAGCAGCGTAGCAGTAATGTATGTAGGGCCGAAGGCCCGGTACAACCCTTGCCGGAGCCGTCAGGCTCCGGTGTAACTCCCGGAAACACTAAGGGCCGGAGGTCCGACACAAACGGCAGCCGCTTTTTATGTCGCACCTTCGGTGCTGTGTAGTTGATCAAGGCATCAACCGGTGGCCAAGGCCACCGGCAAGGGTTGTGCCGGGCCTTCGGCCCTGAGTTACGCACTCTACATTCAACGATTGTTCCCGGGACTTTGGTCCACCGATGACTCTGCAAGCCGTGGATCCACCTTTGCATAAAGAAGGCGAACAGGCATGTTGCAGCCGAGCAGGTGAGTATTCCACCAAGCAAAAGATCCGGGCGTTTCAACTTACTGTGTCCTCAGTCGACGATGGCAATTCATGCGGTGGTGCCGCTTCTGTCACTGAAGTCAGATCAATAAGCGACTCAGGCGGAGGCGCCGACGAATTGCCCGGCACGCCGCAGCGCCACGGATGTTTTCCAGTCAACATGCCGGCTCGGCTGGGCGAACAGACGGCAGCCGGCGCATAGAACTGCGTGAACCGCACACCACGATCGCAGAGCGAATCGAGCGCCGGCGTGACCAGGTCGGTGGCTCCGTATCGATTCGTGTCGATCGAACCCTGATCGTCCGCATAGATGACGATTACATTCGGTCGATCGTTCGCAGATAACGGCGCACGGATAGTGACAAACAGTAGTGCCGCTGCCAGAAAACAGGATTCCGATATTCGCATAATTTTGTTTTGCAATTGAGAGACAAATGAAAGATGGATTCATTGTGAACCACCAGCGATGCTGGTGCGAACCGACAAGTCTCTACCGTATCAGCAATCAGCCGCAGAGCGTTAGCTCCCGGTTCCCGTGCATAAAAACCGGACGCTAACGCGTTGCGGCTGATCTCGTATACGCGGCCTCTCTTTCAGTGGCCTTCCGCAAACCACCGGCTCTGCCGGTGGTTACAGATTTGCAACAGAAGCAGCATTCTAGATCAGATCGCAGATATCCATAGCTCAGTGGTATCCTGCCGCACGGCCTTTTCAGTACAGCGGCAAGATGCGCAAGATGCCATCGCTACAAGATTAACCAGTCGTCGGTCTCTTCATCGAGAGACAGCGGTGATGTTGTCGCGGGGAATGCCGGGAATACCAACTGAAACGCTGCGTTCCTGTGGTCGTTGCCTGGTTCTTGAGGGCTCGTCATCGCGCCGATGATTTGAGGCGGTGCGGCAATTCCCTGTGCGCCTTTTCCGGCTTCCGCGAAAACAAGGTTAGCATCCTGTTCTCCCTGCGTTCGCAACGCGCCGCTGGTATACAGGAATGCTTCGTCCGTTCTGCTATCGACGATCCACAGACTGGAAGAATCTGTCGGGTCGACAGTAATTCCTCGCGGACTTCGATTTCTCGAATCGATGGTCCATTCGCCAAGAGATTCTCCACCGATTGAGTACTTGAACACCCTGTCTGTCGCCTGTGAATCGACGACCCACAGGCTGCTGCCATCGGTAGTGATGCCAATCGCATTTTTGTTGTTTTCATCCAGATCTATCTGCGATGTCGGTGAGTAAGATCCGCCACGCCATGTTGCACCATTGGCAAACCGGAAGATTGCATCCTGCCCGCGATCAACAATCCAGATGTCCGTGCCGTCGGTTGCGACACCTTCTGGACGTCGTAGCCCGTCGGCATGCCATTGTCCAAGAAGCGAACCGCTTGTGTCGTAGACGTAGACAAAATCGTCATTGTCAACGACCCAAAGGTATTGTCCGCCCGATTCACTGGTGGCTCCGCGTGCCGCGGAATTGCCTCTTGCCAGCTCGAACTCACCAACGCCGCTACCGTTCGAGTCGAACGTGAATGTGTCGTCTCGCCCACCATCGACCACGAGGAAAGAAGCGGTGTGATCAGCGTTCACGACTTCGATCCATCGGTGAAACACGTTGGTCGAAACACCGTTAGTGTCTTCGACGTTTTTCAGGGTGATCTTGTGTGGACCGCCAGCCATTGTTGGGAGCGCAAACCGGATAGAGTCGGCATCCAGAATTTCAGCCGAGTCAGCGATGGCATCATCGCCGACAGTCAGGTTATCAAGAGATACTGTCAGAACCTCGACAGGATTGGAAAAGTCAACAGTAATGCTGTTGTTTGTCGGATCATATTCCGCAGCGGTGACGAACTGGTCAGGCTCCGCCGCAATGATGTTGCTGATCAGGCCGCTCGAGGTCTGCCGATTTTGACTGTCGAAGCGAAGTGACTGTTCGAGTTCAATGTGAATAAACCTGCCGCCGTGCTGCAAACTAAAATTGCCTTGCACATTCGTGGTGCCGGCCAATGAAAGGAAGTCGTTTCCATTGACACCATCGTTGATCAGGATATTGACTGGAGCATTGGAAGCAAGCGTATTGTATGCGTAACTCTGAAAGCCCTGGCCTTCAAACTGGGCGTCAAGATCCACCAGGGTATCGTTTACGGTTCCATCGCCCGCTGAAATGACCACGTCCGTGCCCGCAGGGAAATGCGCCTCGCCCGGATCGCCATCATGATTCAGGATGCTGAAACCGTGAATCTGGAAGACAACCGTTTCCAGCGGCGGCTGATTCCAGGCTTCATGTACCGACTGGAAAATCGACTTACTGAGATGTGCTACGTCGGCTGTGCCGGGGCCGTTTGCGTTGCGATGCGCGCCTGCCATCAGGAACCCACGGCTGGTGGAACTCAGGAATGCAGATGCTCCAATCTCGGGACTAAACGTATCAAAGACGGGTTGTGGAACTTCGACAAGGCTATTGGACTGGAACCCCAGATTGACGAAGTAACTGCCCCATCCGCGTTTCGTTTCGCCATTGACGAGCGATTCCCGAAGTCCGTAGAGAATCGTGTCGGTGCCCGAATCAGCAAACCTTACGACTTCGTATCCGAACTTGTCCGCCTTGTCCGCTGCAACGTGGATATCACCCGCAATCAGGCTGGTTGCCGCATCGTGAAACTTTGCTCGTTGGGCGTTCGTCGGCCTGACGTAATCGTTGGTGTCTTTCTGAATTGCGAGCAGTCGAAGCCGGTCGACTTCAGAAAGAAAGTCACCGGACTCCTGAAAGATACCTGCCGCGAGCAATCGACGGCTTTCGAGAAGCTCCACGTAGAACTGCAAAATCGAGTTTTCCCATCAACGATCAAAACTGGCGGCACTCGCCGCTCGGGCGCTCTCTCAGACGAAAGTCTAGTATGGCTGGGTATTGGCGGCCGAATTCAGTCGCAGTGGCGTTTCGATGAGCCGCCAAACTCCGGGGAGTCGTGCAGGTTGTGAGGGAAATTCAACTCACGGGATTGAGTTCTTCGAAGGGATATGTCGAGGGCAACCGCCATTGTGGTGGGATTGCGATCTACGCTTCTACTGATTTCCAGTCGGCATAACGAAGGCGAGGCGATGAGCACAACAGATTTTTCAGCACCTGAATTCGGCAATCTTCAAAACACCAATAAGCTTGGCCGTGAACTGTGGATGTCCGAAGACGACACCGTAGAGTCGCAAAAGATGATCGGTGCAACGATCCTCGTCATACTCGGTATCGGTATTGCTTTGGGCTGTTATGGTGCAAATCATTGGGATCCCAAAACGTCATCGTTATCAATTGTCTTCGGCGGGGTGTTAGCCGGTGGTATCGCCTGGTTTCTGCTCGCCAAAAAACAACAATTGCGACATTGTGAAGGTGGACTCCAACTGGATTGTGACGGTAGAACGACGAGCATTCCCTGGGAATCGCTCAAGTCGCTGAAGTGCGAATGGACTGACAACTACAACACGGGTATTTACATCGGCTCAGTGATGTTGTTGAAATTTTCGGCAGACAATGGCGAAGAGATCACGCACAAGACGAGTGCTCATTCGAAGCTGGAGAAGCAGAAGTACGAAGGTCTCAAGCAGCTACGGGAATGCGCAGGTGTGGTGGTTGCCGCTCGTATGGAGGAGCAGTTGGAGAATACTGGTCAAGTCGACTGGGTCGACGGAATTGTGATCAAGCATGACGGTCTTCAGTGGGCAGGTGAGCTTGGGGTCATCACTTATCCATTCGAAGAGCTTGTATTCAAGCCCGAAAATGGCGCGATGCAAATCAAGGTTGCCGGCGCATTGAAAGCCTCAAAGAGGCTGGTCAACAGTACCGAGAATTTTGAGCCCGGATTCTTGCTCTGCCAGTCGCTTCGGCACGGTCCGCCCAGTCAGCAGCAGCCAGAATTTGCGGGCACCGCAAGGTAATAAGACGGCCGTTCTTCCCGGCGACCTTCAGGATTTGCCGTTCGGATACAAGCTCGACGCGCAAGCGAGTGGGCCGACCGCGCACTCATGCCCACTCGCTTGCGCGTCGAGCTTGTATTTCAGACCCCTTCTCAAGCCACCGGTTCTGTCGGTGGTTACTGATTTGCAGCTGGCGACTTATTTGCCAATGCGAAAGTATCGAAGGTTGCCGTCTTTTCCAGCGACGGTCAGGATTTTTCCGTCGTCGGTTAATCTCGCGGTCTGGATGTTGCCAATGCCCAGATCAAATGCCGCCAGGTCGCGTTGCGTTTGAAAATCGAAGATGCGCAACCGCGAATCGGATCGCGAGGTGGCGATGACGCGGTCGTCGGGAGTCACCGCGAGTCCAGTGATCTGGTCGCCGAAGGCGGGCCACTCTGCATGACGGCTGCCATCGTTTGAGTTCCACGCCGTGACCCAGCCATCGCGATGGCCAAGGTAGACCTGTTCGCCAGTTGTGTTGAAGGCGACCGTGGGCGCGGCGGCTTTGGCTGGCGGTGCTATGACGCAGAGGGCGTCACCGGTCGCCATGTCCCAGACTCTCGCGGTACGATTTTCGCCGCTCGTTACCAGCCGCGATCCGTCAGCGGTAACGTCCATTTTTAGAACCCAGTTGTCGTGGCCTTTTAGCAAGCGTTCGCACTCTCCAGTTTCCGGGTTCCAGATTCCGACGTCGCCTTCCTGGTCTCCGAGCTTTTCTCCAATGGCCGGTGCGGAAGCGATCCACGACCCGTCCGGGGCGACGCAAACATCACGGACTCCCCAGTCGACTTCCTTGCGAAATCGCAAGTTCAGGCTCGGCAATTCCCAGCAGCACAGTCGCCGGTCTTCGCCCAACGTGACAAGAATCGACTCGCTCGCGTCGCTGTGAACGGACCAAACGGGTTGGCGGTGGGCACGCGTTTCTGAACGCAATTCTGTGGATTCCAGATCGAGTGTCCGCAGCCAACCGTCGTAGTCAATGAGAACGCCTAGCGACCTCTTGGGAAGAACCATGCCGGCGCGGATCTTTCCAAAATTTTCCGACTGCCGCGCGACAGATGATTTTTCGGTTTTGATTCCGATTCCGGTCCAAAGCAGTCGGCCGTCGGATAATGCGGCGAGGAACTGTTTTCGTTCGTTCGACCAATGTAGATCTGCAATCGCGGCACCCAACTGTGTGACCTTGGTCGCCGGTTCCTCGCCATTGCGCATCAGCACCGATCCATCGCCGGCTCCGACCACCAGATTTCCAGAATCATCGAATGCGATTGTCGAAGCGATTGCGTCGCATTTTACTAGTGATTCTGAGTCTTTTTCTTGCCCTTCGCCGTTCTCTTCATCCTGCTTACTCGACAAGTCGATGGACCACGCGGAGTTTGATGACAACGCGATAATGGTGCTGCTGCTCGCCTGACTGGCCGGCGCGACTTGAATCAAGCCAGACTCGGAAACAGATTTCCTGACAATCGTTTCGTCATTGGCGCGAACGACATAGAGCTTGCCATCCATCCCGGCTCCGGCAATCTCGTCTTTGTTGTTCGTGAAGGTCACGCTCGCAACACGTGTCTTTGTTTGCCACTTGTCCAGGCGTGCAAAGATCTTTTCTTCTTCGTCGTTCCAGTCGATGGCCAACAGCGCGATCGAGCCACCGCCACTGCAAACGGCGACTTGATCCGCTTGCTGAGAGATAGCAACGTCGTAGATCCCGCCAAGATTCAACTGCACGCTCGCAAGTGTTTTCCAGTCGCTACAACGAATCGCTGAAAGGCGACCACTGTTGGATCCAACAATCAGGTGGCCACCATCGCGACTGAACCTCGCCGCGTTGGCTCGCAAGTTGGTTTCTTCGTTGGTCAGGGTCTGTGAATGAACCTGCGTCGCTTTTTCCAGGTTCCAGACTTCGATGCCCCCGTTCGCCAGCGCGCAAGCCACAAGATTTCCGTTTGGTGAAACATCGAACTGGCGGATTGCGGATTCACCAGCGGCGCGAATCACCGACAACGTCTGGTTGGGAATGTGACTGGCGGCCAGCTGCCACTCCCAGCCGCGTAGATCCGGGGAACAACGTTCCAGGAGCTTTGTGGCTCGTCCGCTATTCTGCTGATCGGCAGCTCGCCATGCCGACTCGACCAATTCGGAATACATGACCTCGGCAAGATCGCGGGCATTTTTGTCGGCAGTCTGCCTGGCTTCCACGGCCGCATTTCGCTCCCGCTCCGCGACGGCGGCTGCGTTTCTGGCGCGATAGAATCCGCCTGCCAGACCGGCGACTGCCGCCAACAGACTGGCAAGCACAATTGCACCGGTTAGTGCTGCAACGCGGTAACGGCCGACGAGTTTGGAGAGTTTGTACCAGGCGGATGGAGGGTGTGCTTCTACCGGCTGGCCCGACAAAAGTCGCTCGATGTCTTTGGCGAAATCCATCGCGCTGTCGTAACGTCGCCGCCGATCTTTTGAAAGAGCTTTGAGCGTGATCCAGTCGAGTTCGCCGCTGGGCAATTTTGACAAGCCGCGAATTTTCGCCGGTTTGGCGTCCCGGTCGAATTGGGCCAACTGTTGCTGGCGATTCGTGATGCGATTGCTCGGCGTTTTCGGTTCCGTTTCGCGAAGCAGTCGCGGGATTTCGAATACACCGTTTTGCAGAAGCTTGTCCTTGCTGATCGGCGTCTCACCGGTCAGCAGTTGATAGAGCACGACGCCAAGTGAATAGACGTCGCTCCGCGTATCAATGTCGACGGCGGACATTTCGGCTTGTTCGGGGCTCATGTATTCGAGCGTCCCGATCATCTGGCCGTACTCGGTAAAGAGCGTTTGCTGAGTAAGTCGCGTATCGAGAGCTTTCGCGATGCCAAAGTCGATTACCTTGGGGATGGGTTCGTCTTCGCCCATCGTTACCAGCAGGTTCGATGGTTTGAGGTCGCGATGGATTACGCCTTTGCGATGGGCATGATGGACGGCGTGGCAAATCTGAAGGAAGAGTTTCAGTCGTTCTTCGAGTGTCGCGCCCGTTTCTTCGCAGTAGTCATGAATCGGTACGCCTTTGACCAACTCCATCGCAAAGTAAGGGGCTCCGGATTCGGTCTGGCCGGCATCAAAGACTCGTGCGATCGACGGATGGTCCATCATCGCGAGTGCCTGCCGTTCGGCGCGAAACCTGGCGAGGATGTGTTTGGAGTCCATGCCAGGTTTGATGAGTTTGATGGCGACTTTGCGAGAAATTGGTTCGAGCTGTTCGGCCATGTAGACCGCACCGTGTCCACCTTCGCCAATTTGCTGAAGCAGTTTGTAGGGGCCGATCATTCGGGGGGTTGGATCGGTTTCGTTCCAGTCGCTGGTTTCGGGGGTGGGCGTTTCGCTGCCAGGGAGACCGGCTGCGTTGCGTTCCAGGTCAGTGGTGTCGCGCTCCAAAAAGTCACCAAGCTGGTCGTCGCTGGCGAGGATGGTTTTGACTTCGTCGCGAATGTCGTCGGGTAGGGTTGCGATTTTTTCGCTTCGTTGGGCGCCCGGTAAATCGCGCAGGCGCAAGAACGCTTCCTGGACTCGGCGGTATTGTTCCTGGGAGTCGTTCATTTGGCCATGTGTTTGTTTTCGTATTTCGTGTCGCGGCTGACGGGAGGGCGAGGCTCCGTCCGAGCCGCAGTAGCTGGTTTTCGTTTCAGGGTTCGTCGCAAATGGTGAGCGGGTTTGGCGCTAGAACAATGGTATTCGCTGCGCGGAACCGGACGCTAACGCGTTGCGGCTGATAGGCGATAGAAGTCACTTTGTACCAATTAGGCGCTGAGCGACAGACTCAAGTGTTTCTTTCTGCCTTCCTTTCTTCCTTATTCAAACACGTCACTGAGAAACGAGTCAAAATCAAGTTTCGTATGCCATTGCTTTGCGACTCACTTTCCAAACAACTTGAGCGTCTTTCCGGCGTGTTTCTCTTCGATGGTGACCAATACTTTTTTTCGGGCTCCATTCTTCGTTTCATACAGTTTGGTTCCCACCGGCCATTTTTCAATGCGGACCTTCCCGGGCGTGAATGGCATGCCGTAGCCAAACGGATGTTTGGGCGGCCCTTTGACTTCTGTTTGAAGGAACCGCAGTGAGTTGTTTTTCAACGAAAACTCGACGTAAATCAGTCCGTTGTCGGCAGTGCGTTTCTTTGAGGTTGGTTTGCGGTTTATCTTCTTCAGAAGTTTGTCGTGCAGTTCCTTTGCGTCCGCGTCATCAGGAAAGTCTTCAGCGATGTGCTCGCAGGCTTGGGTGCCAAACTCGTTTAGTCCCTGCTCAATGGCAAGCTCGACGAGTTCACGTCGGTCGTCTGGTGAGAATTTCTTCCCAAGGTCTTTGCGAAGTTTCTGGTAGGTTTTCCACGCCGCGTCGGGACCCGATGACTGGAACGCAGCGACAATTTGCTCGACTGGATCGACGGTCTCTACTGGTTCGGAGGGGCTGCTTTTCTGGTTTGCCGGGTTTGCAGATTTGCCCTTGAAGGCGAGACGCTGTTTGTGGACTTTCTTGGAGGGAAGCAGGCCTTGTTCGTTCAAAGTCGTTGTCGACTGTTGTGGCTGCAAGTCGATGCAAGTGATCTGGTCGCCACCGCGACAGAATAGATGACTGTCAATCAAGGTTGGTGGGGTCCAGCAGCGTTCTTCAAGGACTTGATGCTTGGCGATGATCTCGAGACCGGCGACTTTCGCCAAGGCGGTCGTAAGCAGACCTTCACCGTCGAGGATGAGAATGTGGTCGCCCGTTGTGACGAGATTGGAGTTTTTGTAGCCACGAAAGCGGCCCAGCGACTTGCCCGTCTGCGCATCAATCGCCACGAGGAGATCGTCATTGCATCCGACGATCGCGCCGGCCTTGATCGTCCAGTTGCAGTAGAAGAACTGCGTGCGGTTGTTCCAGCCTTCGGTGGCCGTCCACTCTCTGCCATCTTTTTGGATGACCAGTTCTCGCGTGCCGCCGATGCCTTGCCCGGAGATCGCGATTCGGCCGTCGCCCAGTCGCAAAGGAGTCGGCACGTTCGTCTGGCCTGTCGTCGCCAGTCGATATCGCCAAAGCTCACGTCCGTCGGCAGCGTCAACGCCGATTATGTCGTCACGCGTTACGAACGCGATCTGCATTGTGCCGTCGGCAACGAACTTCACGGGAGTCGCATAACTCGCCTCGTTGCAAGGCACGTTCCAAACCATGTTTCCGGATTCGAATTCAATGCAGTTCAGTCCGCCGTTCTTGCCGCCTGTCATCAGGATTAGCCTGCCATTGTGAACAATTGGGCTTGATGCAAAGCCGAATTGAACGGGCGGCGCTGCGAGTTCATCTACTGCGTTGAATTCCCATTGCAGTTTGCCACTGGCTCGATTCAGGCAGCGGACTTCGCCAGTGAAGCCCACAGTTGCGATGAACTTGTCGTAGATAAGGGGAGTGGCCTGCGGAGCCCGCGACTTGCCGCCGAACGCTTCCTGATCTTCGAGCCAACCGGCGTCCCATTCATGTTTCCAGATCGTTTTACCGGTGGCTCGATCGAGTGCGATGGCGACTTCGGTGTGTGTGCGTTCGGAAGCCTTCTTTGCGGCATCTTCGTCCGTGAACGGTTTGAGGTACGTGGTGAATAGCATGGTGTCCTTGACGACCAGGCCAGAAAGACCATCGCCAAGCGTGCGTTGCCAAAGCCGCCTGGGTTGGATGCTCTTGCCGCTTGCGGAATCAATCGTCAGCGAATTTATTGCCGCAAAGTCACCATTGGATCCACCAAATCCGGGCCAGCTTTCGGCCGCTGCTTGGTAGACATGCGGAGCGGTTGCAAGGATCAAAAGCAATGTTGTGATGCGTTTCATGGCAGTGCCTCTTCTTCACGATAATTCGAGCCCGAGGGGATACTGCTTAAGCGTAAAGCGTTCGCAAAGTGTGCAGCGAATTCTGAAGAATTTGAAAAGCTCTGAAGTTGCTTTGACCGCACTCCAAATGGAAGCGCCTACGGCTTACCGGATAACTCGCGATACAACCAGGCTTTCGCCATCGCCCAGTCGCCAGCCACCGTGCGGCGTGACACACCAAGTAGCTCTGCGGCTTCGTCCTGAGTCAGTCCACCAAAGAACCGAAGTTCGACAAGCTTTGCCTGCCGTTCGTTCAGTTCCTTCAGTCGACAAAGGGCATCGTCGAGCTCCATCAGTTCGAAACCGAGATCCTCTTTGCCGAACCCTGACAGCGTCAGATCGACCTGGGCGGCCCCACCGCCTCGTTTCTTGCTCTTGAGTTTTCTCGCCTTGTCGACGAGCACATGACGGATCGCGGTTGCCGCCGTTGCAAAAAAATGAGCCCGATCTTTCCAGTTGACGGGTTCATCACCGATCAGGCGGACGAACGCTTCATGAACCAGTTCAGTTGCGTCCCAGCGGCGAGCATCATTTTCCGAATGAAGTTGATTTTGCGCAATCTGTCGCAGCTGCTGGTAAACCAAAGGCGTCAACTCTTCCACGGCGGCTGACTCGCCTCCGGCCATGCGATGCAGTATTTCTGTGATCTCACTCATTTCGCGACTTTACCTGTCAAACATTGGCCAGTATCTCCCAAGCGTAAAGTAGCTGCGGGGCGTGCAGCAGAAAATTGCCGATTGGTAAGAAAAGCTCTGGAATTCGGAGTTAACGTCAAATTAGCGCCCAATCGTTCCCAAACGGCGGACGTTCCATGCCATCGTTGTCTTCGTAAACCACCGGCTCTACCTTCCCAGTCAGGCACCTATCAGCCGAAGAGCGTTAGCTCCGGGTTCCCGAACATGGAAAACCGGACGCTAACGCGTTGCGGCTGATTTTGTATGCGCGGTCCCTTTCAGGGGCCATCCTCAAAACACGGGTTTTGCAGGTGGATGACTTCGTCATGATTGTTGATAGGAGATGAGATCATTCAAAGCGAACGGCGGGAGCGGCTTTGACGTGCTCTTTCTCTCGGGCTCACTATTTAAACGGCCTTTGTCGCGATTCAGCCAACAACCAAATCAAAAAACGGCAATCAGTACATAGCATCCGGCTTTCCATCTGGAAATGAACGGTAGGTGCACCTATCTTCAAAAAGAGCAGTCAGACTGAAAGGACGTTCGTTCGCCGCGCCCGCTGGTTCTCCATGTGCACAGGTGTTGAATTATGACTATGGTTCTCGTCGTCGATGACAGCCTCGTAGACCAAAAAATTGCTGGGGGACTTGTCGAACAGGCAGGCGGCGAGGTCTGCTATGCCGCGAACGGTGAAGAGGCTCTGGAGATTGTCGCCGCCGACAAACCGGACGTGATCCTGACCGACTTGCAAATGCCAACGCTCGACGGACTGGAACTCGTCAAGCGAATTCGGGAGAGTCATCCGCGGCTACCCGTGGTGTTGATGACTGGTCATGGCAGTGAAGAAATTGCGGCCGAAGCGCTTCGCTCAGGAGCCGCAAGTTACGTCCCGAAACGAAACATGGCCAATGACCTCGTTGATGCTCTGAAAGTCGTCATTACCGCCGTCGAATCGACTCAGCAGCGCCAGCAGGTGCGGGACTTGATGGAAGAAAGCAGGTCCTGTTTCGTGCTGGGTTATCAACCGGGCGGAGTGCAGGCGATGATTAGTTATTTCCAGGACGATTTGATCCGCATGAACTTTTGCGACCAGTCGGCACTCTTGCGTTTATCGACGGCGCTCACCGAAGCCATCAATAACGCGACCGACCACGGGAATCTTGAACTCGACTCGGCGCTACGCGAGGAAGCGGGAGACGCCTATCGCGAGCTGGGCAACGAGCGTACGAAAAAGCAACCGTGGTGCGACCGTCGAGTTCGGATAACGACGACATTGACGCCAACAAAAGCCACGTTTGTGATTCGCGATGAAGGCTCCGGATTCAATATCGACGACTTACCTGATCCGACCGATCCCGAAAACCTTCTCAAAGCCAGCGGTCGCGGCATCATGCTCATGAATGCCTTTATGGATTCTGTTTCATTCAACGATCAGGGCAATGAAGTGACGCTCATCAAGCTGCGTGTCGCCAACAGTGACGAATAAGGTTTTTCGTGGTAACGGCTTTCGCCCAATACTGCTCAATCGTTTTTCTGCTCAACCGGTTTTGGGCGAGCCGGCTGCGTCAGCTGCCGGGTGGGAACGCCGTAAGAATCGTATCGCCGGCAATTTGGCCGGGTTGGAGTCAATGAGTCGATCTCTACGTGTCAAAGTCGTCTGAGTTGAATGAACGTAGCAGTCGTCGTCCCTTGTAGATGTACCAGGCTTCGGCAGGACCGATCGGACGGCTGGTTCCGGCTTGAGAGTACCAGTCTTCCCGCTCGTCTTCGTCGATGACAACCGTGCCAGAAGCTGTGTTCTCGTTAGTGGCACTCGCTACCAGGACGGACTCGCCGAAGAAGGTGGCGTAAATCTGTGGATTGACTTCGCTATAGTCAGAACGACCTAACTTGTCGCTAAGCGATTCGACAATCGAATGTTGAAACGAGCGCAGTGTCGTGTTCGCCAGATCGAATTCGCAAATGTCTTCGTGTTCGCCCTGGTAGCCCGCAAACGCCGCGTACTTGTTTTCGTGACTGAGATGAGCGATGTCGGCGTGAAACGCGTGAACAAGCGGCCCAGCGACTCCGATGCTTTTGTAAGGCGTCGGTGGTTCCGCCTCGTTTCCAGCCACGATGTAACTGAACTCAAACAGGTAGCAGTTTCTTGGTTCTTCGTAACCCGGCCAGTAGAGTACGCGGCTGTCGAGAAGTTCGCACGTAGCCGGCGGCATGCCCATTTGCATCGGCTCGGCGAGATAGGATATTAGCTCGGCTTCGGCGATGGCGATGGGAGCGCGATGTTCGAATGCGAGCTGTTCGGTGATACCTAGCTCTTCCGCATAAGCGATAGCACGCAGTCGCACGACTGGCTCAGCAGCCATACTGGCCAGCATAAGGACCGCATCCGATGGTTTTTCTTCTTCTTCGCCTTCTTTGTTTTTGGGCTGGAGCGGCTGAACCACCGCATCGGGATCCGCTGACTGTTCCAGCCGAATGATCGCGGCGGCGGCTTCGACTCGCAGCCTTCGGTGTTTTAACTCTGCCAGGCGGGTCAATTTTGGGATCGCACGATCGTCTCCGATAAGTGCGAGCGCGTCGCAAAGTGAGACGGCTAATGGAAGGCTGTTAGCGACAGCCAGTTGTTTTTGGCGCAACTCAGCCGGTGTTTCAGAGGCGGAGGTCTGCAACTGGGAGAGATTGGCAACGACGGCTTCGACCAACTGTAGGAGATGATCCACGCGATCCCGGGCCGGATGTTGTTTTGTTGCACCGGACCGCGTGAGGTAGTTCGCGAGGTCCATAATAGGTGGCGCCAGAGCAGGGTTCCCCAATCCGTCAAAAATTTTCGGGAACAGTGCGGCGATGTCGAGTTTCTTGTGACCAGAGAAGAGTGGGAGGAACGGAGCCGAAACCGAACCAATCGCGTTCGGTGGATCGTCGACCATTAGTTCAGTAAAGACCTTCAAGTTGATGGTCGACGCATTGCGCGCAAGTCGCGCGAGCAGATGATAGCGCTGGTCACGATGGGGGCCAAGATTGGTGTAAAGCAATCGAAGAGCGGCGGATTCATCGAATTGAAACGGTTCATCCGCAGAATTTTTTCGCTGAAATATTGCTGCCAAAATGACCGGCCAAAGCGACTCGTTGACGGAATCACTACCAACGGCAATCTCTGCCAACCAGTGAAGGAAGCTGTGGAACTCGATTGGTTGAATGTCGTCGATCACTTTGCTCGCGCCGGCCAGATCCAAAGTGCCCGACTGAATGTTTCGAACGAGATCGCTGAGGTTATCCATGGCTTTTTCGACTTGTTGTGTGTGTCAGAAACCCAGTTAGTTAAACAAGTTACGTAATCGGGTGTCGGTTGGTAGTTCGAACGGTTGTTGGTCTTTTGTTGTGGCTAATTGTATCGCAGCGCGCGAAGAATTTCAGTTTCGTGATGGTTGAATTTCGGGAATCGAAGAGCGCGTTGATTGTGTTTTTGATCTTCGTGGAACTCAATGATTGGCATCGTTTGCGTGATGCAAATTGTGATTCAACTTTTTGTTCGATTGAATTCAACTTTGAAAAAAAGTTTCAAAATGTTGAAAGTTTATGAATTCATATTGACGAAAGAAGGGCAAAGCTGGTTGAATTTGTTGTCCGGAATGCTGGAGAACGATCGGTCAATATGAGATTGCGAATTTTTTTCGTATCATCGAGTTGCGACTGACACAATTCAGGAACAGATCGACTCGAAGGTTTGAGTGATTTGATTCCGGTCAACCATCGATTTAGCGACTCCCCAGAGGGTACCGTGGGGGATCTGTCGCCAACGGTTCTGGTGCCCGCACAGGAGCCACCTGGATGGCAAAGAAGAAGAAGGCCAAGAAGAAGGCAACAAAACGTAAAGCTACGAAGAAGAAGGCCAAAAAGAAGAAAAAGGCCAAGAAGCGAGTAGCCAAGAAGAAGGCCAAGAAGTCGAAGAAGAAGAAAACGGCCAAGAAGAAAAAAGCCAAAAAGAAAAAAGCCACAAAGAAAAAGGCCAAGAAGAAGGCCAAAAAGAAAAAGGCTAAAAAGAAAGCCAAGAAAAAGAAGCGCTAGTCTGATGTCTGGCTAAGTCTCTTGGCCAGACAACTCTAGTGACATTCATTCTGGCGTTCTTTCTGAACGACACATCATGCCGCAGCCCTCGATGGTCTGCGGCATATTTTTTGGCATGACCGACGGAACTCACACCACACAGGGGGCATTTGTCGGATTCCCGATATCGGCTTGCCATGGCCCACCATGGCGCGGTCGGTAAAAGCGACCCGCCTCGAATCGACCAAAAGGCGGATTTTTGTGCCTTCCCGTGTCAAATCCCGATATTGACAGGGCATGGTGGGAAGCGACTCATGGCAGGTTCAAGTTGCTAGATTGTGGGCGTCCCGGTAGATTGGGTGAAAGCGGGCATGAATCACGACTGGACCCGCGTTCGACGTGCCGTCGCGTTCGTTATTGGCGGCTTTATGCATGACACCCGCGAGGTGGTTCTTTGACACGCCAGTCGTCTTGTCGTCTCCGTAAGACAAGCGTGTTTTTCTAGTGAGATTTGTTGACGATTGAATAACCATATGCCAATGGCTGAGGAATCTTTTGATTCGCTTGGTCTGACAGAATCAACTCTGCAAGCGGTACGCAACGCCGGTTACGAAACACCCAGTCCGGTGCAGGCCGGCGTCATTCCAAAGGCGCTGGATGGTTATGATGTGCTCGGTCAGGCGCGAACGGGAACCGGCAAAACAGCCGCCTTCGTTTTGCCGATCATTGATCGTGTTGACACGCACCCGTCGATCAAGGCTCCGCAGGCTTTGATACTTGTTCCAACACGTGAACTGGCGGTGCAGGTTCAGGGAGAAGCCGAAAAGCTCTCACGCAATCGCAACATCCGCTGCGTTGCCGTTTATGGTGGCCAGCCGATTAATCGTCAGATCGAACAGCTCAAGCATGGTACACACATGGTGGTGGGCACGCCGGGTCGAATTCTCGACCACATCAGCCGCCGGACCATCGATCTTTCCGAGCTGCAATGTGTTGTGCTTGACGAAGCCGACCGGATGCTGGACATCGGATTTCGACCGGACATCGAACGAATTCTCAGAAAGTGTCCGCAGTCACGACAAACACTTCTGCTCAGTGCGACGGTGCCTCCCATCATCGACAAACTGGCCGAACGCTATATGTACGAACCGGTGAAGATGGACTTCTCCGCGCAGGACATCGCGGTCGAAACCATCGAGCAGTTTTACTTTACCGTGCATCCGAAGAACAAATTCGATCTGCTCAAGCGGCTGCTGCAGCGTGAAGATCCGCATCAGGCCATCGTTTTCTGCCGCACGAAGCGTACGACAGACCGAATTTTTCAGCGGTTGCAGAAGCAGTTCAAGAATGTAGGCAGTATGCATGGCGATATGCCGCAACGAGCCCGCAACAAGATGATGAAAATGTTTCGTGAGAACGAGCTTCGCCTGTTGGTGGCGACCGACGTCATCGGCCGCGGAATCGATGTGAGCGGCGTTTCGCACATCATCAATTACGATATTCCGGAATCGTGCGACGACTATGTCCACCGTGTTGGTCGAACCGGCCGGATGGGCAAGGAAGGAGTCGCGTATTCTTTTGTGACTCCGGATCAGGGCGAAGAATTGACGCGAATCGAAATGCGAATCGATCGCCTGTTGAAGCAGAGCAAGATCGAAGGGTACGATCCTGCCTGGATCGAGCCTGAAGCGCCCAAGCCGGAAGGTGAGGCCCCGCCCAAGTTTAGTCGCCGTGGGCAGCGTAGGCATAAACGCGGATTATAGCGGGCTAGCGGGCCAGAAAAGCCAGGCTTCGAGTGTAGCTGGACTTCGCTGTAGCTGGACTAGCAACAGTTCAGACCGAATCGGGTTGTGATCGTTTTTTGCCAGGCAGCCCGAAGTGTTGCCACTCCGGCTACGTCATTCACTCTCGTTGGAACGTCCACGCTTCGTTGTTGTCGCTTTGGCGATGATATTGCGACAGAGAGAATCCCATTTCTTCGAGCATGCGCCGGGCGTCTTCGTCCAGATTCGCCATCTGCGCGTACTTCAGATTCGTCAGTTTTCGAAGTGGTTCGAGAACGTCGGGCGATAGAACGTTATTGTTCATTAAGTACAGTTGCTCCAAATCGGCAAGCTTGGCAATTTCACGAAAAAAGTCGACGGACGGTTCGAATGCAATGCTCAGTTTGTCATTGATCGTTAGTCGTTTGAGTCGATGCGAACCCGTGAATCGTGGTTGGCCGCCAGTTTGCCAATTCAATTCGAGACCAGTCAGTGACGGGCACTGCTCGATTGTTTGCCAGGTAAGTCGCGGATCATAACGGGAAGTGAAATCAAGTTGGATGGAAGGCTGAATTTCGGCGATCATCTCCAATACAACTTTGCTCATGCCGGGGCCGCAAATGACTGTCTGCAGGCCATGCTGGTTGCGAAGAACTTCTGCCGTGAACTGGTTCCCGTAAGTCGGCTCTTCTCCCGCCGCGTTCCATATTCGCACGTGGTTGTCGCCTGGAATTCCAACGCTTCTCGTTCTATGCAACGCGGAATGGAAATCAACCGCGTACGTTTGCGCGATGATCGTTTTAAAGCCCGCGAGTTCCGCTGCCAGTTCTGCGAGGGTGAATTTTGGCGCGTAAAATCTGGTTCGACGCGTTTGGCAGTCCAGTGCCTGGATCGCCGGAAGGGTGAGTGGGCAATTCTGGAACTCTAACGCAATGTCGGGATACTTCTTGATTCTCCTGAGGCTGCGAGCTGACAATTGGCTTTCAAAGAAAACCAGTTTCGACGTTTGGCTGAGGTCCATCGCGGCAATCCGGTCGAAGTCGGCATCGTTGATCTTTGTGCACAACAGGGCACCAACTGGTTTCGCGTTGACTTGTGAAAGCGCGGTGATCGTTTCGCTTGTCAAACGGAAAGCGTCGTCGTACTGCGGTGCCGAAAAGATGAGTCGTTTGAGCGAGGGTATCGATGCGAGCGAACGCAGTTGGTCGAGAGAGACTTTCGTGTCGTGCACATCGAGGACTTCCAGTTTTGGCAGCTGGAGCAAAGCGTTGACTTGCTGGACGTCCAGTCGCCCACAGTCCCAAAACGCCAGTCGTTTCAGTTTCGGAAGTTTCGATAAATGGCGCAGGGCCTCGTGACCAGCCTCGGTGCCAGCCAGATCAATCGACTCCAGTCGTTGGAGGACACCGATCGCTTCGAGGTTCTCATCTTTGATCAGAATGCGACGCAGGTTGATTGACTTTGGGTCATCACAATAGTTTCCAAAGATCCGTTGTGGAAACCAGCTGGGATGGTACTCCACCCTGGCTCCGAAACCCTTGAGGTTCTCGACCACACCATGGATGCGACTTTGTCGAATATGCCAGGTCAGGAAGAGGGCCACCACCAGGGTGAGTACGAGCAATCCGCGAATTGAAAATCGTAGTCCGCGGCGTGTATTGTCTGGCATCGGAGATCAGGCTGTTGGCGTGAAGGTTGTACTTTAAGGAAAAACGAGCATCCAAAATGTCACGGTCGGAACGGCGACCTGATTCTACTGCCGCAAGGCTACTGGGAAAAAACTTCCTGCAGGAACCTGGCGGCTTCGTCCCATTGGTCGGCGGCTTTCTGAAAGTCGACGGTCATTGCTTTCACGGTTGATGGCGATTCGACTCGTGCGCCCGTTTCATTGTCGGTTCGAAGTGGGATCTGCGCACTTGGGCCGGCGGCCAGTTTGGCTTCGACCGCGCCGGTCAACAAATAGTCGACAAGCTTCTCGGCCGATTCGCGATTCGGTGCGCCATCAATAATGGATACGCAGTTTGGGATGAACAACGTGCCCATCTGATCTTCCAGTTGGTCCGGGTAGATGATCGAAACGGGCATGCCTTTCTCCAGTTCGATCATGGCGTCGTCCGTATCGGTGATTCCCCAGGCCAGTTGTCCGCGAGCCACGGAAACGGCGACTCGCTTGTTGCCCGCCAAAATTTGGGCGTTGTCATGGACCCTCGTGAAAAATTCTTTGGCAGGCTGAGGGCCGAGTTGCTCGAACAGGACGGCAGCATGACTGGCCGTTGTTCCAAAAAGTGGTTTTGCAATGCCGATTCTGTTCTTCCACTTTGGGTCGGCAAGGTCGTGGACAGAATTCGGCCGTTCGTTCTCCGGGACGAGGTCGTTGTTTACGATGAGCACGCGGGCTCTCGCGGCGAACCCGTGCCATTCGCCGTTCGAGTCGCGAAACATGGGCGGATATGCGTCCGCATGAGTGGAGCGAAACGAGGCGAGCAGGTTGGCTTGTTGCAACCGCAATGTGTTCAGGATCTCGTTGTTCCAGAACACGTCACAGCGAGGCCTGTTGGCTTCGGCAGCAATCGCGTTGTACAGCCCGACGGTTTTTGTCGATTCGGTATCGTACTTCGGCAGGACGCGGATCCCGGTCGCATCCGTAAACTCCTGAAACACCGGTTCAGAGAACTCGCGATCAAGGGCCGTATAGACGACGACTTCGTTGGTGCTCTTTTTCAGGCAGCCCAGATTGCCAACAACCAGGAGGGGGATGAGTGCGGTCGTGAGTCGCATCGTCGCAAGGAACTTTGGCCGCATTACCGGGTAGTTGCTGTTCATGTTTGACTCTTGCTGCATGGTTTGCCGATTAGCACTAACATGGTAACTGGACAGCGCCATTGGTGTCCCAGATTCGCGAATTCGGGCTTCAGGACCAGCAAACTCCAATGAAGAATAACCACTCACAACCAAGCTCTGGTTTTTTTGCGCCCGGGCAGAGCCTCATTCTCCGAATTACGCTAACCGCGGCTGCCCTGTTCGGGCTGTTGCTCGTCGCGGGTTGCGGATCTTCGCCGACTCCTGAATCTCTGGCGCGGGAAAGTGCGGCTCGTGCCGTTTCGGTTTCGGGGCGTGATGGGTCGGAGGCTGCTGGCCAGAATGAGGGTGGAGCAGCGGACGGTAGTGAAACCGCGGCCGACAACGGGAACGGCGGCTTGCCAAAGACCGAAGCCCAGACTTCGCTGGCTGAGTTGCTGTTGAGCGAGGAAGATCGTGCCATGCTTCGTCGCCGGACGGAATCGAATGCCGCCCAGGACGATCGCTTGCCTGAGATAGATGAAGAGCGGGTCAAAGCCGCGGGGATTCGCAAGATCGAGGGCGAACACCTGACGTTGTATACCGACTTGCCTTCCAAATTTGAGATCGATGATATTCCGAACGTGTTCGACAAGGCGGTGCCTGAGTGGTGCGAGTACTTTGAAGTCCCGCTTGAAAAGGTTGCTGACTGGAAACTTGTTGGCTATTTGATTCAGTCGAAAGAGAAGTATAAGCAGGCCGGATTGATGCCTCCGGACTTACCCTCGTTCCTTCACGGCTATCAGCGTGGCCGCGAGATGTGGGTTTATGAACAGCCGAGCGATTACTATCGTCGCCATCTTGTGTTGCATGAGGGAGTTCATGGATTCATGAACTACGCGCTGGGCGGGGCGGGTCCGCCGTGGTATCGGGAAGGGATGGCCGAACTGTTGGGCACGCATCTTTGGAAGCATGGAAAGTTGACCGTCGGTTATTTTCCCAAAGATCGTGATGAGGTGCCCTACTGGGGTCGCATCAAGTTGCTTAAGGACGAGCTGGCAGCGGGTCGTGGTCAGTTGTTGCGTGAAGTCATGAATCAGCAGCAGAAGGATCACCTGCGACTGGTGCCCTATGCGTGGAGTTGGGCGGCGACGGCATTTCTGGACAGTCACCCACGTTACCGTGTTGGGTTCAGGGATTTGAAGGACAATGTTGCCGAGACATCCGGGTTGTTTTCCAGAGGTTTTGAGGCTCGCTACCGCAGCCGGATGCGCGAGATGGAAGAAGAATGGCAGCTGTTCATTCTTGAGCTGGAATACGGTTACGACTTTACCCGGAACGCGATTCAATATGCGGCGGGTTTGCCACTCCCAGAAGGCGGTCGGTCGGCGATCGTAGCGACGGATCGTGGATGGCAGTCGACCGGCATTCGGCTGGAACGCGGCAAATCGTATCGCATCGTATCAAAGGGCCGATACAAGGTGCGGAAGTCGCCAACGCCGTGGTGGTCCGAACCGGGTGGCATCACGATCGACTACTGGAAGGGCTATCCGCTTGGGATTTTGCAGGGCGTTGTTCGAGCCGACGATGCGGAAAGCGACCTGACCTCGATGGGTCGCCCATTCTCTGCCGGACTCAGCCGTAAAGTGACTCCTACCGCGACTGGGACGCTCTATCTGCGAATTAACGACTCGCCCGCGAATCTCATCGACAACGAAGGGCAAGTCAACGTAAAGGTGATGGATTTTGAGGCGGCTGGTGCTCCGGCGGCTGGTGCTCAGGGTGGTGCCGGTGCGGCCAAAAACCAGTAATGGTCGAGACTGCCTGCACTCGTCTGCGGTGGTTTGCGCCCGTCTGCGGTGGTTTGGTGATTTTTCCATCCCCCGCAGGCCCGATGAGCGGTGTCGAGCTGGTGTACGACAATGGTGGCTTCGGTTTAGCTCCTCTGCAAAAACCGCTAAACTGGATGGGCGTGGCTACGCGGTCGCAAATCCGAAAAAAGTTATGCCAGCTCACCGATGAATTCTCAGGAACCAACGACTAGATGAACCAACTACAACAAGCAGACGCCGAAGTCTGGAATGCCATTCAGGCCGAAGTCGAGCGGCAGCATGATGGCCTGGAAATGATCGCCAGCGAGAATTACACCAGCTGCGCGGTCATGCAAGCCGCCGGTAGTGTCCTCACGAACAAGTATGCCGAAGGTTATCCCGGCCGTCGCTACTACGGCGGTTGTGAGCATGTCGATGTGATCGAAGATCTGGCTCGCGATCGTGCGAAGAAACTGTTCGGTGCCGAGCACGTCAATGTGCAGCCGCATTCTGGTTCCCAGGCCAACATGGCGGTTTACCTGACCGTGCTCGAGCCGGGTGACACCGTGTTGGGGCTCGATCTGGCTCATGGTGGCCATCTTACCCATGGGATGCGACTGAACATCTCAGGCAAGCTTTACAACTTTCACAGTTATGGTGTGACGCGGGATACGCACCGAATCGATTTTGATCAAGTCGCGAAACTTGCGGCAGAGCACAAACCGAAGCTGATCGTCGCTGGAGCCAGCGCGTATCCTCGTGAGATTCCGCACGGCAAGTTTGCGGAGATCGCCGAAAGCGTCGGCGCCAAACTGATGGTCGACATGGCCCACTATGCCGGCCTGGTTGCAGCAGGGCTTCATGACAATCCGGTGCCTGTCGCCGATTTTGTGACTTCGACCGTCCACAAGACACTACGCGGTCCACGAGCCGGCATTACGATGTGCAAATCAGAGTATGCCAAGGGAATTGACCGGAGTGTTTTCCCCGGCACGCAGGGCGGACCGCTCATGCACGTAATCGCGGGCAAGGCGGTCTGTTTTGGCGAAGCACTCCAACCCGAGTTCAAGACTTACATCCAGTCGGTCATTGACAACGCGAAAGCACTCGCAGATTCACTGGCGGGCGGTGGTATGAAGCTGGTAAGTGGTGGTACAGAAAATCATCTCGTGCTCGCCGACGTGACTCCGCTTGGAATTGGTGGCAAGATCGCGGAAGAGACGCTGGACAAGTGTGCGATCACGATCAACAAAAACATGATCCCGTTTGATGAGCGCAAGCCAATGGACCCATCGGGGATCCGGGTTGGCACGCCGGCACTGACGACTCGTGGTATGGGCACGGATGAGATGTCCCGCATCGGCGACTGGATCATTCAGGCACTCAAGAGCCCGGATGACGCCTCGGTTCTTCAGACGATTCGCGAAAGCGTCTCGGAACTGTGTGGGCAATTTCCTGTTCCTGCCGCTGCACTGGAGACGGCTTGATGACGTCGACACATCGAATACTGATCGCAGATGACAACGAGGCGAATGTCGAGCTGCTGGAGGCGTACCTTGCGAAGATCGATTGCGAGATCGAAATTGCCAGGGACGGTCAGGAGACGCTCGACAAGGTGGCTTCGTTTTCACCGGACCTCGTTTTGCTCGACGTCATGATGCCCAAGTTCAGTGGCTTTGAAGTTTGCAAGCAGGTCAAGGAATCCGCGGACACCAAAAATATCATGATTCTCATGGTGACAGCACTCAACGAACTGGGCGATATCGAACGCGCTGTTGCGGCCGGAACAGATGATTTTCTGTCCAAGCCGGTCCAAAAAGTCGAGTTGCTCAAACGAGTCGAGAATATGCTTCGACTGAAGGGCGTGAGTGACGAAAATGAGCGTTTGCGGCAGTATATCGACGAAATGCAGAAGTCGTCCGGTCCCGCGAGTTAAGCCTTGCTACCGCGATGTTTAATTCCTGTTCGCTTTTCGGGCAGGATGCGGGATAAAATGGGGGTGTGACTAGTCTCTATCATCAGGATCCTCACTGGTTTGTTATGTCTCGTTCTACGCTGAATCGTTTTTTTTGCCTGTTGCTTGTGACATGTTGCCATTTCTTGATGGCGACTTTGCCAGCGCAGGAACTGAGTCTTACCGATACGGTTCCCACACCAGAAATGCGCGCGGAAATTGATGCGCTCATTCAGCAACTGGCTGCCGCCAAATATACCCACCGGCTACGCGCCGAGAAAAAGCTGGAAGCGATCGGCCTGGCAGCCATCGAGCCGCTGCAGGAAGTCAGTCCGTATGCGGAGACTGAAATCCGGTTGCGGGCACGACGACTGGTTCAGATACTGCGGCAGCGTTTTGTGAATGAAGGTATTCCGGCTTCGCTCAAGTCGCTATTTCGTGACTATTGGGATTTAACGCCTCCAGTCCGGCAAGCACGGTTGCGGCAAATCGCATCTCAACCCATGTCGGTGACATCAGGTGTTCTGGCACGGCTCGCCCGCTTTGAAGACGTCGATGAGTTATCCAAGGTCGCTGCGCTCGCGGTGTTGAAGGGCGATCTTGACGACGAAGAGGTTCGCAAGCGGCTGTTGATCGGGATCCAGTACAGCCAGCGTCCCGCGTGCCAGTGGATCCGGGCATATATCAAGTCCTATGACACGCCTGATGAATCCCTGTCCAGTCTGCAGGAGATGCTCAAGGAGGAGAAGAAGCTCATGGCGATTGGGAGCGCATCGACATCCGCCGATGTCGTTGCCCAACTTTCGCAACGAGTCGTTGATTTGTTAGTTCGCGCCGGTCGCGAAGAAAAAGCGTTTGACGAAATGCGTGGGCGGGCGGTCGCAGCCAATGCTCCGCTGCAGCGCCTCAATTCGATTGACTGGCTGATTGATCATGAAGCGTGGGAGACCATTGACTCGATTGCCCAGTCAGGAGAATTTGCCGACAACGCGCTGCTGACTTATCGACTGGCGGAAGGAGCGAGGCTGGCGGGCAAAGAAGAACGCGCCCGTGAGTTGGCCGATGCCGCGTTCAGGTTGGGCGGCAAGGGGATCGAGGAATACCCCGTAAAAGTGCGGGCCTTGAACGTACTTGTTGCTGAATTTCTGGATCCCGACGTTTTGGAAGATCCTACGAGTGGCCGGCGGTTCCTTGTCGGGAAGATGTTGCAGGACAACCGTGGTCAGTTCGATTTCGCCGAGCGTGAGTATGTAGAGGCACTGAAATCTGATGATCTGGTTAACCGTAGTGCTCTCTGGGGGCCATCGTACGTCTTGTCAGAGATGCTTCATGATCAGCAACGAGACAACGAGGCCGCCGCAGTTCGTGCGGATACGATCGAGCGAGTGACAAAGAAGTCAGATGACGACAAGGCACCCAAAGCCAAGTCTCGCTTGCTCAGGCCACTGCTGCCGGATGAACTTAACCGGTACAAGTCTCGCATGCACTACTATCTTGCTTGCCATTCAAGATCAGAGGGACGCCTGGAAGACGAAGTCAGTCATTTGCAGGACGCGCTCAAAGTGGAACCCGAGGATATCGAATCGCTCATCGCCATGTACCGTGCCAAAGGGGCGAACAAAGAGGTGAAAGCGGAGAACCTCGATCAAATCAGGAAAGTCTCAGCGAAGTTGTTGCAAGACATCCGGCTTGCCGAAGTGCCTAACCGCCTGAATCCCAACCGGGGTGCGGTATCGTCCAACCTTCTGACGGATGAGAATCAGTTTGCATGGCTGGTTGGCAATACCGAAGGTGACATCGATGAGGCGATTCGACGAAGCGAGCATACCGTCCGGCAAAGTCCCGGCGATGGTCGCGTCCTCGATACGCTGGCTCGCTGCCACTACGCAAAAGGGAACTTTGAAAAAGCAGTCGAACTTCAGAAACAGGCGGTCGAGCTGGAACCCAATATTCTTCAGCTGAAGCGCCAACTGGTATTGTTTGAAGAGGCCCTCGAATCGTCGCAAGAACCGGATGCCGAGGAAACTGCTTCTCCCGAAGCCAATTCACTTGGCGATGCACCAATCGACGATGAACCAGCCGGCGATGCCGAGTCCTCCGACTGATGAAGCGGGACCCTTCCGTCGAAGGATTGCAGCCGACAGTTTCGCAACCGACTGCCATCGATTTGCTGACCGTTGACGCTGAGTCGCCGTGGTTTCACGCGGCGGTCCTTGTCGGCTGCGTTGCGATTCTTCTCCTCGCATTCTGCCTTCGTTCCGATGGCCACGACAAGTTCTACATCCCAGGCACCAGTCATGTGCTTCCTGAGCTTTGCACGGCCAAACGCTTGCTTGGTTGGACTTGTCCTGGTTGTGGGCTGACGAGGTCGGTCGTCCACACTTCGCATGGTCGAGTCGCGGAGGCGTTTGGAATGAATCCCGCAGGCCCACTTTTCTTCCTGATGTTTCTGGTTCAGGTGCCGTGGCGAATCTGGAAGCTTTTCCAAAGTCGGGGTTCGGTCAGGACTCAAAAGTCAGCTCCGGGGCCATCTTTCCGGCTAGTTCGCTTTTTTACCGGTGGTGGTTTCGCGTTGTTTACCTTCGTTGTGACGTTCGCGCAATGGATCCTGAGGCCACTTTGGTCCTTGTAGATTGCTCAACTTTCGGTAGTGGACGAGGCAACGAGTCCCTTGGGCACCTCGAAAAATCGAGAACCTGGTGCAGCCAGAGATCGCGGAGCTTGGATCGTTCGATCCATTCGTGTCGAATCTCCGTTCATGACGACTCGATTGACGGCCTATGGCGCCTATGGCCACCCACTCGAAGCGTATTCACGCTCAATGTCTTTCCCTGCATCAAAAAGCCAATCCGATTCAATGGATTCCCGCCTGCGCGGGAAAGACGGAGGAATCTCCATTCATGACGACTCAATTGACGGCCTATGGCCGTCTTCCCCGCGAACGCGGGGACCCACCCGAAGCGTATTCACGCTCAATGTCTTTCCCTGCATCAAAAAGCCAATCCGATTCAATAGATTCCCGCCTGCGCGGGAAAGACGGAGGAATCTCCGTTCATGACGACTCGATTGACGGCCTGTGGCCGTCTTCCCCGCGAACGCGGGGACCCACTCGAAGCGTATTCACGCTCAATGTCTTTCCCTGCATCAAAAAACCAATCCGATTCAATGGATTCCCGCCTGCGTGGGAAAGACGGAGGAAGATCAGGCAGTAACTTCTCGAACGATCCTTAACTTTCCTGCTGGCGGTCGAGCAACCGGCGTGAACCTGCAATAATGCGGGATCGTTCACGGTCTAAAATCGTTCGGGGAAGCAGATTGAGTTCAGTCAAGATCAACGATTGCGAATGGAACTACATTGACCGGGGAACCGGCGATGTGATTCTGTTCGTTCACGGATTTCCGCTCGACTATTCCATGTGGAACGGTCAACTGGAAGATCTCTCCGGCGACTTTCGTGTGATCGCTCCGGACCTTGCCGGGTTTGGTGGAAGCGGGACGGTGGATGGAACGCTGAACATGGCGCGGTTGGCAGATGATCTGGCCACCTTGCTTGACCGACTGGAAATAAAAACGCCGATTGTATTCTGCGGTTTGTCGATGGGCGGCTACGTTGGTTGGCAAATGTGGCAGCGACATCCCAATCGACTCAGTCATCTAATTCAGTGCGATACGCGGGCTATCGGCGATTCGCCCGAAGTCGCCCGTGGACGACAGATGATGGCGGCCAACCTGTTGCAAGGTAGTGCCGAAGTTTCATCGGTGGCGGAAGGGCTCATCCCCAAACTGTTCGCCAGCAGCGCCGTGGAAAGTGGTGCCGCGATCGTTCATTCAACAAAGGATGTGATTTTGAAGTGCCCGCCGCAAACGGTTGCGGCAGCGCAACTGGGTATGGCGGAACGCGACGACTTTTCAGATCGACTTGGAGAAATACAGACGCCGAGCCTGATTGTTTGTGGTGAGCACGATGTCATTTCGCCAACTGACGAAATGAAGGGTATTGCGGCAGCAATGCCAAACGCGAAGTACGTAGAGATCGATGGTGCTGGTCACATGTCGCCTCTCGAAGATTCGGCGGTGTTTAACCGTCACGTTCGGGAGTTCCTGGCGAATTAGCCCGCACACTGGCAAACAAACTGGCAAACAAACTGGCAAACGGCCAAAGAGTAAACTGCTTCCGTTGGCCGGGCGGAATGAAATTGGAAACTGGAAGTTGGTATTGGGTTTATGAACAATCAGCACGACCTTAGCGCTACGATCCGGCTGTTGGGAGATATCCTTGGCGAAATGATTCGCGAGCAGGAAGGGGAGGAACTCTTCGAGCTCGTCGAGAAAATTCGCGGCCATACCAAGGCGTGGCGTGGCGGTGACGAGGATGCCAAAGATGAGCTGAAGGAGCTGATTCCCGGGCTTGTTGGCGATCTCAACGACGCCAAAGGGATCCTGCAGGCATTCACCACCTATTTTCAGTTGGTCAATCTCGCGGAAGAGCATCACCGCGTGGGCGTTCTGAGAGAGCGTGCCCGCAAGTCGTTTGAAACGAATGTTCCGATGGACGAATCGATTCGCGAAGCGATTGCCGGGCTGAAGGAAGCCGGCGCATCCGCGGACAAGATTCAGCAGGTTCTCAATCAACTGTCGATCGCGCCGGTTTATACGGCTCATCCAACAGAATCGAAGCGGCAGACCATTCAGCAAATATTGCGTCGACTGGCCGGATTGTTGGCACGTCAAACGACTCCGGATCTGATTCCCGTCGAACAGCAGGAGATTCTGGAGCAGTTACGGGCTCACGTCGTCCTGCTCTGGCAAACCGATATGTCCCGGAACCGCCGGCCGACGGTGATGGACGAAGTCCGAAACAACGGACTGTATTTCTTCGAGAACACGTTGTTCGATGTTGTGCCGAAAGTTTACGACGATGTCACGGCAGCGCTCGCGGAGTTCTCTCCGGACGACAAATTTGAAATCCCGTCCTTCCTGCAGTACGGTACGTGGATCGGCGGTGACCGCGATGGCAATCCTTTTGTCTCTTTCGAAGTCACCGAGAATGCGCTTCGCGCCCAGAAGAATCTTGCGCTCGAGCATTATGAGAACGAGCTGAACAGGATCTACCGCTTTCTCAGCCCGACG
>CALHZT010000421.1 GCA_938040995.1 uncultured Pirellulaceae bacterium
TTTTCGCCGCGTTGTCTTTTTGCAACATCGTGGCTTGCAATCCACAAATCCCACTCTATTGGAACCGAACTTCTCCCCATTCGTGCTCATAACCGACTTGGAGGTGGAAAGCCAGGTTACACGACACAGACTTTCGGGCGTGAGTTTTGTCCATTTTTGGGAGTTAAGATGAATAGCAAGCGAGAGGCTTTTGTCCTCACTGTTGCGATCGCAAGTTGTCTAAGCCTTTCGATGTGTGCGATTGCACAAACAACATCGTTGACGCCAAACGCATGGAGCACAGTGCACCCGGCGAAAGCGGCGTTCAACGCATCAAAGAGCTTTGAAATGCTCGAGCCGTCGGCTCGATTTTTCGAGATTCCCACTTCGTTAAACGTCACTAACTTCCGGGCAACACCTGCGACTTCCAACCGAATCGAAGAACCATCCTTCGAATGGAAATTCGCCATCAAAATGCCAGAATCCTCGCCGGCCAGGGCATTCAGAGAATCAGCGATTGTGCAAGCTTCACACGTCGAAATCCCGGAAGCGTCACCCGAAGTCGATCGCTCTGGATTTCCTTTTCCGGTCAGCGATGCTCATCAAGTAGATAAAGTCGCAACTGACAATTTCGTTTGGAGTGACAGCCCACGCGGCGACCGGACAGCAACGCAGATTGCAGCAACGCAGGCAGGAAATTCCCAGCCGGCGAGCAGAGGTGAGGCAACCGCTCAACGGACTGCGGCAACAAAACTGCCAATTTATACACCATTGCTTTGCTTGCCATTCGCATGGTTCCTGCTGACTTCTCTCCGGGAAAACTCGCTGAGTCGAGACAATGATGATGCAAAGCGCCAAATCCCGGCAGACGAGGACAAGTACCTGAAGGAACTGAAAGAGCTCGAAGCCATGTCGGAAAGAGGATCCGGCGCACGCGAACCGGAGATGCGAATCGCGAACAGCGATCACCAGTCCTCCAAAGTGCGAAGTACCGAAACCCAATCGGCTCAACCCAACCGGGACGACTCACCAGCCGTTTCCCGAACCGCTGATGTCCAGCGCACGTTCTGGGACCTCGAACTTTCCCAATCGGCGACTTGCGCCATTGCCCGCGAAGCAAACCGGGAAAATATCGAACCAACACAACATGAAACAGGCGTCAACGAGAAAGCGAATCCATGGATGGAAAACGGCCAGGTCGACGACTTTACGCGTCTACTTGGAATTGACATGGAAATCAGCAAAGTCATTTCCAATGCAGGAATTGACAACTTTGCAAAACTGACTCAGGCAAGTGTGGCGAATCTTCGATCCATCCTCGACAACGCCGGCCCTGAATTTAAATTTGTCGATCCCAGCACCTGGCCGGAGCAGGCGATTTACGCCTCGCAGGGAAACTGGAATCTGCACGAACGCTGGCGAGCGAATGAATGGTCCGATCAGGACGAATTCGATGATGAGCTTGAACTGCTCGAACAGGCGCGGACCCTGGTCGCGAGTGCGTCTGATTGCCGGGAAGATGACGACGAAGTCATCGATGGAGAGCAGGCGCGAAACATGATCCGTTCGATTTTTCTGTTGAAAGAGACGAACGCCACGTCGTAACCAGAGAAAATCGTGGCCGCGAACAGGATCAGCGGTTGTCCGGTTGATACGAAGCGCGATAATCTGCGGCTTGGCACGTTGTGACAGGTCGCACCCTGCCATTTCAGACTCATCCTGTGAAAGTGGATCAAGTGGCAGAAAAAAAATACGACGTATCCGGAGTCGGCAACGCAATCGTCGACATCCTGACTCAAGTGGACGACAGCGTGATCTCGGCGCTCAAGCTCGACAAGGGAGCCATGACGCTGATGGATACCGACACGCAATCGTCGGTACTCAATCATCTTGAGGGCCAGACGCTGAAGCAGGCCTCTGGCGGCTCGGCGGCGAACACCATGGTTGGCATCGCACAGAGCGGTGGAACCGGCGTCTATTTTGGAAAAGTCGCCGATGATACGCACGGCGAATTCTACAAGAAAGACATGGAAGCCGCGGGAATCTCATTTCCCGTACCGCTCGCGACAGAACAGCCTCAGCCAACGGGTACTTGCGTCGTGCTGACGACGCCGGATGCAGAACGAACCATGTGTACGCATCTTGGTGTCTCGACGACGCTCACCAAAGCCGACATCGACGCGGATGTCATTGACCAGTCGAAGATCTGCTATATCGAAGGGTACCTGTGGGACGCGGACACACCCCGGGCGGCATGCGTGGAAGCATTCGAGGTCTCCAAACGACTTGGCGTGAAAGCGGCGTTCACATTCTCCGATGCTTTCCTGATTGGACGCTTTGCTGACGATTTCAAAAACCTGCTTAACGACTATTGCAACATCCTCTTTTGCAACGCCGATGAATCGAAGCAGTTCCTCGGCAGCGATGATATCGCTGACTGCGCGACCAAACTTGGGAAGATGTGTGATCATGTATTCCTTACCGACGGGCCAAATGGATGCCACGTTGTCGACAATGGAAATGCATCTCACGTATCCGGATTCTCGGTCAATGCAATCGACACAGTAGGAGCCGGCGACGCATTCGCGGGCGGTGTGCTCTATGGGCTGACGAATGGGAAGTCCGCTGTTGATTCCGCGAAGTGGGGGAACTATCTCGCGTCTCGCGTGGTCGAGCGAATTGGTCCGCGACTGGAAAGTGACGTGAAGAGCGAAGTCGCCAAAGTCATCTAGGGCAGCGGCTCCATCCCGAGCTGGCGGATACGGCGCAAACTGTTGCCACGATCCGATTCGACTTCCTTCCTTTATCGCGCCTCGTACCATGCCAAAAATTCGCTGCTTCCTGGCTATCGAACTCGACCAGAGTATTGGCAGCACGATTTCCGCGCTCGTTGATCAAATGGCACCAACAACGCCTGGCGTGAGATGGGTCGTGCCAGAGAATCTCCATCTGACTCTCAAATTTTTTGGCGACATCGAAGAAAACTCATCATGGGACATCTTCAAAGCCGTTCAGTCGTCGATCGGCGACATGCCACCATTTCAGTTGACCGTTCAAGGCATGGGGGCTTTTCCAGCCGACGATCGGCCAAGGACAGTATGGATGGGCCTCACTGACGGTAATAAGGAAATTTGCGAGGCGCACGCCCGCATCGACCAGCGGCTGGCAGATCTCGGCTATGCGATCGAGAACCGCCGTTTCCAACCTCATTTGACGATCGGCCGCGTTCGCGACAAGGCAAGCCAGCTTGGCTTGGTGACAGCGATTCGGAAGCACAAAGAATTTGTGGGCGGGACGAGCGAAGTCACCAGGATCGTCCTGTTCCGAAGTGAGCTCGGGAAGGGAAAGAACGGAGGCCCCATCTATTCAAAGATGGGACAAAGCGAGTTCGGAAAGACCGTTTAGCCAGACATGGTCATCCATCGAGCGAATCTCGTCGAATAATCTGGCCACTGTCGCTTTCAGGATGCGTTACGTCGCTGGGATGCCGCAAAAGATCGTCCTGAATGAAAACGACGTTCAACGTATGGGACCCGAGCGCGTGCTCTGCCGTGTCGTATCGGCTTTCGGCGCCAAACGGCACCATCCCCTGAGAAACGGAGCTCGCCAGAAGAGCGAATAACATGCAGCCGAACACACGACTTACTTCTGTCGATGAGAATGCGAAAAACCGTCTGGCGTACTGACAACGTGGCATGAAAGTCCGTCCTTTAGTTTGAGTGCTTGCTTTCAAACTAACGTACGTGGGATGGCATTTTCTCACAAAAGGCAAGCGGGACAGCGAGTTCGCAAATTTTGGGAGAAATTCTGGTTCCAAAGTCGCCCTTCTCCGAGTGCCGGGCAGAAAAGTGGCGGTATTCGGGGAACTTTTGTGTTCCCGGACCACACGTGTCCGCCATCTCGCGAATATTACTGGTGTCACAGGATTGCGTTGTTCGATACACATCTGTACAGTATTCACTTGTTCACTACTGAAGGTGAGCAGTGGATTCACGCGGGGATCGTGAGCTGGGTGTAGTTGCGGCGCGAAGATATCTCAAAGATAACAAGGAGAAGGTGGAATGGTTACCGCTCAAAAAGTCAACAATCGCTTGCCTAAGAACACTACAGCAAAAGACGCCAAGGCCCTCCCTGACGTGAAGGCCGTTGCCGGCGCCACGGAAGGAAAAAGCGTGGGAACTACCAAAGCTGACAAATCAGCCGAGACTGCAAAAGCCGAGACTTCAAAAGCGGAGACTTCAAAAGCGGAGACAAAGGCCAAATCGGCGAAGAAAGCATCCAAGGCGACCAAAGGAAAAGGCAAATCCAAGAGCCCTGTCGAGCAGTTGATGGCTCAAAATGCCGGGCTAAAAGACACGCTTTCGCAGATCGAGAAGCAGTTTGGCGACGGTTCCATCATGCCCCTTGGCAGCCGCCCAGAAATGGTCGTCGAAGCCATCTCGACTGGAAGCCTCTCTCTCGACATCGCACTTGGTGGCCGTGGTATCCCCAAAGGCCGGATCGCAGAAGTCTACGGTCCGGAGTCCAGTGGTAAAACGACATTGGCACTTCATGCGGTCGCCGAAGCCCAGAAATCAGGCGGAATTGCTGCATTTATTGATGCTGAGCACGCACTGGACCCCAGCTGGGCGAAGAAATTGGGCGTGCAGCTGGAAACGCTACTTGTTAGCCAGCCGAGCAGTGGCGAAGAAGCCATGCAGATCTGCGAGATGCTCGTGAAGAGTAATGCAGTCGACATTATCGTTATCGACTCGGTCGCCGCTTTGGTACCAAGAGCAGAATTGAATGGTGAGATCGGCGATTCGCACGTTGGCTTGCAGGCTCGCTTGATGAGCCAGTCGATGCGTAAATTGACCGGTGCCATCGCAAAAAGCAAAGCGTCCGTGATCTTTATCAACCAGATCAGGGAAAAGATCGGCGTCATGTTCGGCAGCCCAGAAACAACGCCTGGCGGTCGTGCACTCAAGTTCTACAGTAGCGTCCGAATCGATGTTCGCCGAATTGGACAGCTGAAGGATGGCGATATGGTCGTCGGTCAGCGAGTTCGCACCAAGATCGTCAAGAACAAGGTAGCTCCTCCATTCCGACTGGCTGAGTTTGACATGATGCACACCAATGGCATCAGCTTCGAAGGCGATATTCTGGATTTGGGTGTCGAAAATAACGTCGTCACTCGTAGTGGATCCTGGTTCCGCTATGGGGACATGCAACTTGGACAGGGTAAAGAGAAAGCTCGGACATTCCTGCTGGAGAACCCCGAGATCTCGCAAGAGATTAAGCAGAAAGTGCTTATTGCCGGTGGTTACGCCGAAATGCTCGGAATTGAGGTCCCAGAGGAAGCTGAAGCAGCAGACGCCTGAATGCAAAAACGCGCAAAATAAGGGCTTTCAGGCTGCTGATACTTCTCGGCAGCCTTTTTTGTCGCAATCGAGGGAGCACCCTCATGACGCACATTTCTGCCGATTTTCGGGAATTAGAGCGTTGTAGCGATCGCCATCCTGGGTAAACTGGATGAAGCTCGCAAGTTCACGCGCGGGTCGAAGAAGAAACCGTTTAACGAGACAAGCTAATGATCCCGAGAAACTCGACTTACTCATCCGCCCTGCGGATATGTCGTGCGTGCACCAATTGGTTGCCATTCTCGGGATCCCCAAAGCCTTTCCTTCGTTCATTCCAGGGACTCTTCCCTGATTCCAAAGTCGCCACGGCGACTTTCATTTCAAGTCACTCATTGGTGCTCAGCAACTGCGCGCCCTCCCAACGCTCTCAAGGAGGATTGCCCATGAGAAGGTAGTTCAACATATCGGAAAATTATTCGGTCTTTCGATTGCTCCCGCATAGCAGTCTTGCCGCGCACGTCTGGCTGGCCATTCTGGCTTGGCGCTTCGACGTAGGTGCGTCAGGTAATGCATGTGCGATCAAATTGGTGAGCAAATTGAAGCGATTTGCGTGTGCGACCAAATTGAGTCGGACATCAGTCGATGAAGGCCACTTTTCAACCTGCACATGCTCTGGCGTGTAGACGCGACCAATTCGCGCGACCGTCAGCATTGCGCCCGGTCCCTGAGCGGACGCGCCCGGGCATGTGCATGTTGTGACTTTACATACGCAATGTCACAGGCAATGCGGCGAACGACGGCATTGTGTGCCCGGTCGCCAAAGAACGATTAGTAGTAAGTAGCACCTACCAACCTGGAGAGAACTCATGACCATGAACATTCGGAACCTAACAGCGGTATTACTGACGCTCTTTTGCGTCTCAATCAGTAGCGCAACTATCGTCCAGACTGGACCAGGGATCCTGCTACAGGACCTGATCGATGGAACGGCAACGCTAACGTCTGGCGACAAAACATTCGAAGATTTCAACTACGCAGGTACAGGAGATGTTCCTGACCCCACTCTGATCAACGTCATTCCCATCGAAGATTGCGATGGAAACTTCGGAATTCGCTTTCAGGGCGCTTTCCTCGATTTGCCTGGCGGTGGCGCGTCTGACGCCCTCATCTCCTACACCGTCGTCGCACCAGGCCCAATGATCATTGGTGCCGACCTGTTCGCGAACACCACTGTCTCAGGCAGCGGGCTCGTTCAGATTTCCGAAACATTCCTTCCGGACTTCACGGATATCAGTCTGAACGTCTTCGACAACGGAACGGTCACGCAGCTTGGCGACAGCGTTATGTTGGACACATCGGCTGACTACACGGGTCCAGTTATGCGACTGCCGGTCCAGAAGGACATTCTGCTGCTTGCCGATGACAACGGCGGCGTTGCCGGAACGGTTTCCCTAATCGACCAGATTTATCACCAGGTGCCAGAGCCTTCGGCATTCTCACTGGTTTTGATCGGACTCGTCGGGATGATCCGACGCCGCAAGTAAGGACGTTTCACGAATACCAATCCAGCCTTTTAGGTGCTACTAAAATGTTAGGGTAGCCTGCGCCAGACCTCTTGTTTGGCGCAGGCATCTTTGCGCGCTGTCGCAAAGATCTTGCAAGATCTGAATGATGCGTCCGTTTGACGACACTTCAACAAAACGGTGAATGTTGTGAAAGCGAACACGTTACAAAACGTTTTCACTTATGCAATCTTCACACTGTTGCTTCCTTTGGGCAGAGTCTTTTCCTGCCGAACTTAGTGTTAGCGCTCCGCTTTCAACCCTTTCGAAATGGGACCGGCGAGCTGCGAAAGCGCGGCATCAAATTTTTGACCGGGTGCGGTCCTGGAAAACACCAGAGCCCGGATGAACGGTCGAAGCAGATGCCGCGCAATCCGCTGTTCATTCGACTCGAACATGCGACGGATGCAAAAACCGGATGAATCAATGGCTGATCCGGAAAAAGTCACCATCGAAGACCACGCCACGGTGCAAGTCGTCAACAAGGACCACCCGCTTCCCGATCACGCATCCGCTCCAGCTCACACGTCTCTTTACCGTTCACGGCAGCGAAGTCGGCAAACCATGACATCGCGGCTTGCCTAGTCTCACCCAGGGCATACAGCTATCATGTCCGTTTCGGCGCGGAATACTGGTGCGCCCAGCCAGAACAGACTTACATGCACAAGATGCGATGAAGACAAACGAACTACGCGAAAAGTATCTCGAATTTTTCGAAGGCAAAGGCCACACGCGTTGCCCGAGCGATGTGTTGGTTCCAACCTGGGATCCGTCCGTGCTGTTCACGCCAGCGGGTATGAACCAGTTCAAGGATCACTTCCTCGGCAAGGTAAAACTCGAATACACCAAAGCGACAACCTGCCAAAAGTGCCTGCGAACGGGTGACATCGATAACGTGGGCCGAACGGCCTATCACCACACGTTCTTCGAGATGCTTGGCAACTTCAGTTTTGGCGACTACTTCAAGAAAGACGCCATTCACTGGGCATGGGAGTTTCTGACTGACAAGAAATGGTTAGGGATGGATGCCGAT
>CALHZT010000422.1 GCA_938040995.1 uncultured Pirellulaceae bacterium
ACGACGAATGGCTTGTAATTTGTGACGTGATTGAAGATAGTTTTCAGTTGCATCCTGCGGCCCGTTTTGGCGGAGACAAGTTCGAACAAACTCATCGAAACCAAAACGGTCGTAGGATGCAACTACTCATTGACTTCTTCAGCTATGACGCTCCTCATTCGGAAGACAAATTCAACGCCAATATCTCCAAAGCTACCCACAGATTCTGCGGAAGAACCTTTATTCTCAAACGCAAGTTGCGTTATGACAGTGCTTTTATTCAATGCAAATCATGCGCGCACACGCGGTGAACTACGGATTGGCAAGGATAATGCTTTGAATGTCCGAATCCGCATCTCCGATCGCCTCACGCTGATCCTTCAATTGCATCTTGAGTGAAAGAAACATCCTTCTGGAGCTTCGGCCTGCTGTAGATGGTAAGATGGGCCGATTCATGAAATGGGTGGTGGTCGCGACTGATCGCATATGCCTTATCACGCTCACTATCAAAACAGGTAGGCAAGGGCACGCTTATCAGCAACGCTTCAAAAGCTTCCCTGTCCAGGGCGACGAACATTTCACCATCGGTAGCAAGCTTTGCCGATACGTCGAACGAAATGCGCTGCGGGCCAAGCTGGTCAAAAAGTCGGAAAACTGGCAGTACGGATCGCTCTGGCGGTGGCTGCAAAAGCCACCGGTGAAACTACGACTGCTTTCGAAAGGGCCAATCCCGTGACTTCCCAGTTGGACAGTCCGAGTCAACAAGGCGCTGATAGAAGCGAAATTGGCAGTCATCAAAACCAGTACGCAACGCAGCCGCTTGCACGATGGTCAGAAGATGACTCTTAGGCGAACGCGAAAGGCAAATGGCGAGGAGAATTTACCAATAAGACATCGGTGGCCGTAGCGGCTCAGGAACGCAAGTTGGTAAATTTTTATCCGCCGCTCGCCTTATTGAGTCACCAGTTCGAGTTTTACTTCGTTCGAATTTGGAAATGAAAACGAGAGGCCGCTCCGCTCGGGCTCCGTGTAGACACGAGGCACGATCAGATTCCTCTCCGCTTCGGGATCATTGTTGGGGGGGCCTTCAAAGGCAATCACTGCGACTTTGTAGTCACCATCGGGCACGCTTTCGCCATCTCTTGCTCGTAGCACGAATGTCCCGTCGGCAGAAATAGGTCCCGAAATAGACTTGCCATTGTTCAGGACTGCCAACACATTGCCGTGCCCAAGTGCATTACCGTCTAGCGTTACCCGGCCTTCAATGCCGGTATCGGTTGCCTCCCCACAGCCTGTGAGGAACATCGCCAAAGGTACGAGTAAGAATAGGAGTAGGACTCTCATTGCGTCTCCAAAGAACCACAGTTTACAGCTGTTCGGTATTCGTTTCGCCTGCTTCGCGACTCGCCAATGGCTGTAAGCCACCTTGCAACGAGATGTTTTCGCTCAAGAAGTGAACCGAGCCATCGACGAATACCGCATGAGCACCACCTACATGTTCACTACCCAAACTGGTGTCATTGTTCGGATAGACGCCGCGACTGGCGACTTGCATCTCATGTTTGATATTTCTCGCATTGTAGACCCAGTTGATGACGTTGCCGCCGTCAGCGTGACCCACGATCCAGGTTCTGGTTGGTCCGGAGCCCACCCAGGAAATCTCGCCAAGTAACATCGTATTGCTCGTGCCGTCTTTGACGGATGCATTTCGAACGACACCCAAGGGAATAATCATTCCGTTGGTTGCCCAGCCTCCAGTTCTAACGTCGCATCGTTCTATCGTGTACTTATTCCGTGGGAAATCGGCGTTTGGGTCGGCCGGGCAGGTAGATTTGGCGCCCATGATTCCGACGTAATGCGATCGCAGCGGCGACGTACTAACCGTCGTTGTCTGTCCTGGCAAACTGATGAACGTCTCCAGTTCTGACACGCTCGGGCACTGCAGCAAAGAAATGGCAGTTTGTTCGGCTTGTTCATTGTCACTACTGAACCAGGTGGCGTCTTGGTTCACAAGATCATGAAGTGAGGTTTCCTCGATGTGAGGAAGGACTCTGGCAATCCAGCTAAGTCGGCTTGGTAGTTCGGTGGCAGCCGGATATTGATTCAGAGCCGATTCATAAGTGAGACACGCCAGTCCTAACTGGCGTATTTGATTTGTACACTGAACGCGGCGGGCAGCAGCACGCGCCTGCTGCACAGCCGGCAACAGGAGCGCCACCAACACGCCAATGATTGCAATTACGACGAGTAGCTCGACGAGCGTAAAACCCTTGCGGCCACAACCAGAACCTCTAAGCATGCTGCTGTCCTTGAATTAAGATATTTGCCCCAACCATGATAATTAAATTGTTGAATATTTCAAAGAGGATCGGGAAATGCTGCAGGTACTTTCACTTTTATGAGGATGCCAATATGGCGAGGGTAAGTTGAGGTACATTTTCGTAATTCAGCGGCGGTACCTCTGTGACCTTGGAGCCAGAGCATCGAAATGGTAACCGTTCACGGAAATTGACGTTTCCCTCAGGTTCGAGAGGGACAAATTCTCGGCGTTTGTCCGCAAAGCGAGATAAGTCCGTTTGCCGCCGAAAAATTGAGCCAGACCCTGGGGGTGTTGTAAAGTTGGCCTTGCAGCGGATCTTACGTTGGCCAGAACGGACATGAACTGTTGCAGATACATCGACGCGTATGGTCGCTCCTCCCCGTCATTTATTTAGTTAGGCTCCGACACTCCTCTCGCGACACGTGGTATGCCCTGCTCATTCTTCGCATGACACCACTGCGTCGGAGGAGGATTGCTTGGGGCGAGCGGCGGCAATAAATCTGGCGTGGCGCGATCACAAATGCCACTCAACATTGAATTTACAACACCCCAGCCAGCCCCTTGCCCGCGTGAACGGTTACAGAAGTTCACCCTCGCTTACGTGGCTTACGTGTCGGGCTTCCATTCAAGCGACCAAAATCGTACCCGCGCGGGGTAAGGTCGATGATAAACACCGACTGGGTTTGCCAGCTTCGCTGGGCAATCAAAAAAGCCGGACTCGAGTGGAGTCCGGCTTTTTGTTGATCAAGTTCAGTTACGCTTCGAACTTCATTCCTAGCGGTAAGATCGACTCTTCGACGCCGTTCGTGTCGGGCGACGAGTTAGTGGCTGAAGTGTCTTTGGATTGACACGAATCAGCTTGCCGTTCTTCACTACGTAGACTTCAGAGCTTGTCGGCTTGCCCTGGAACGAGCTACGCTTCACCTTGGTCTTGCTCGCAGTCCGACTCGGCTTGCTGGGTGCTGTTGTCGAAACTTCAGCCGCAGGAGCTACCGTTGGAATATCTGACGAACGATTTTGGGCAACGAAGCGAGGTGGCTGCTTGCCATTCTTTTGGACGCTGTACTTCAGCGTTCGCTTGCCAGGTGTTGAAGCGTAGTACTTGCCGCGCGAGTTGTCGGCACATCCACAGCTTGGTGTTTCAATCGGCGCGTCAGCTCCGCATCCGCCGCCGCTACAACCACCCGACAAGGAGTCGCCGCCGGAGTAGATCATGCCGCCGCCGCAGCCACCACCACATCCGCCACCACCACATCCGCCGCCGCCACCGCAGCCGCCGTGGAATTTACCGCTCGAACATACGCCGCAGCCACCGCTTGCGAACAGCATATCACCGAGAGCCATGAACAGGCCCGGGCGTGCGACACCGCATCCGCCACCACTCAGCAAACCTGGTCGACCACCACCGCCGCAACCACCACCGCCGCAACCACCGCCGCCGCAACCAGCCAACAGACTTTGGAAACTCCCACAGCCACCGCCACAGCCACCGCCGCAGCTACCGAGCAATCCACCGCCGCCGCAACCACCGCTGCCAAGCAGTCCACCGCCGCACGAACTCACGGTCTCCGCGATTCCGCATGCCGGTTCGGTAAAGCTGGTACAGCCGATGCTGCCGCCGAGCAATCCACCGGCTCCGCAACCACCACCGCAGCCGCCGCCCAGCAAACCGCCTGAGCAACCACCGCCACATCCCGTGCTGATCGGTCCCGAAGGATCCGTGCAGGACGAGCAGGAAAAGAGTCCACCGAAGAGACCGCCTTGAGCCTCCATTCGGCCAAGGAAACCCTGCATGCTGCAATACAGCTCGGAGAAAATCGTGCCACAGCACGGGTCACAACCCATCACCGGGCTCGAGCAAGGGCTCTTGAACTTGAAGCAACGTGGGAACGAGACAGCATGAGCGGTGCCCATCGTGCAACCACAGCCACCGCCGCCACATCCGCCAAAGCTCGCTCCGCATCCGCCACCGCCGCAGGAATCCCCGCAGGAGCCGCCGGTCGAAGCCATCGCGCAACCGCAGGACGGCGTTTCCACCACACCTGATGAAGCACATCCACCAGAGCAACCACCATTGCAGCTTGCTCTTCTAACGTACGACTTCGCCGTTCGAGAATTATTCCTCAACGCGACTTGCGCCTGAACGTCGGCTGTGATCAGCCCCAACGCAAAGACAGCAATAAGAGCCATCTGACTTTTCATGATCGTCCCCTGTGAATTTCCTGCCAGACGCAATCGACCGGCGTAACATGCGTAACCTGCGGGGCTCTGAGACCCGCGTGGAACAATTCATCGAACCACGAATACAAGATTGAATAGAACTTTCCATTCGCCCAACAAACCGAGCCCAGTGGTAGAACTCACCGCATCCATCACAAACAACCAAACACATCGCAAACCACCCGTCTTAACGGCCATCTGCTTCAAAACAGGACGATTACGAAAGACAGTAGCGACAGCGCAAAATTTTCCGATTTAGTTGAAAGATCCGGTTACAAAAAGCCCGATGAAAGGGCTACCTGTAACGCGCAAAGTCCAGCGCGCCCCATTCGTAATCTCCCCCCAGAGTTACCACGGAATTCAAGCCATGAAGTCGAGCATTGGTCTGCGGCTGAACCTGACTACAAGCCACGCGATTTCGATTGCGATATCTCTTTTGCTTTCTGGCTTTGTCCTTGTGGCAGACGGCCATGCACAAAGTCGCCGGGGGACGTCGCGGCCTCGTATTACCCGCGCCCACGCGCAACAGGCATTGATGCACACACGATCTGGCGCCGCAAGGATTCCTACGGGATACCGACCGGCTCATTTGCGATTGGCGGCGGACGAAGCCGAAATCGTTGCTGAAGGAATCGTTAATGAAGGGTACGCTGGCGGCGACGGCTACGTCGAAGGCGCACCGCTGGACGAAGGCGTCGTGATTGACAACAGCGCGCCGGTTGAAGAGTTCGGCGAGTGGGACAATGCCTGGGACGACAACGCTGTCTATGACGATGGCTATGGTGACGAATACTACGACGAGTGTGGATGTGGAGCGTGCGGCAATGGCGGAGCTTGCGGCGGCGGACTCGGAGCTTTTGGATTCAATCTTCAGGACGCATCCATTTTCGCGGGCGTCCACGGTTTCCGCGGCCCTTCCAATCTCGGCTCAACCGGAAGTTTCGGATTTCATGAAGGATTCAACTTCGGCATGCCGCTGGCTCTATTTCCGAACTCCGGAGCCGGCTTTCAAGTCGGAGCGAGATTCCTGCAAAGCAATTTGAACGGAGCCGACTTTACGACAGAACAACGTCGCCAGTCGTTTGTGACGCTTGGTGTTTTTCGCCGTTCTGATTTCGGATTACAAGGCGGGCTTGCCGTCGACATTCTGCGCGACCGATGGTACGACTCAGTCGACTTGACGCAAATTCGGGGAGAGTTTAGCTGGCTGTTTGCCAACATGCACGAATGGGGCTACTGGTTCACAACCAGCGACAGCGACGACTCATCCATCTCGCCAACGGACGGTACGACCACGATCAACTGGTCGCCGACTTCGCTCCACGCATTCTTTTATCGGCGGCGAATGTCGCTGGTTCCCGGCGGGCAGCTGAGCCTCTACGCCGGCTTTAGTGGTGATGAGGATGGGCTGATTGGGACGAAAGCGTATCTCCCAATCACCGGCGCGATCGCCATGCAAACCGATTTCATCTATCTGACTCCTTCGCAGGGAACGCCGACAGGAGGGACAGCGAACGAAGGCTGGAATTTGGGTCTGTCACTGGTATGGCGACTTGGAAACGACTCGCAATGCACCAGTCCTTCCTACTACCGCCCAATGTTCGATGTTGCCGACAATGGCACGTTCATGGTGGACCAGCAATAATTCGAGGCTCGATTGCCCGATTGCGTGCTTCGATTCAGGATCTGCCCCAGTCTCGCCCCAGACTCGCCCCGGTTTGGTGTTGGCTGACGGCCGCATCTGACGACGACCTTGCTCCATCGGCCGGCAACTTCGCCGATCGAAAACGGCGGCAAGCACCTTCAAACTCTCCCGCAACGTCGCGATTCCGCCTGCACACAGGGACTTCGCTTGACTTCCCTGAAATGGGTAAAACGGCTATATTTTGGGGAACGATGATGACTGGCGTTGCGGTCGTGGCCGGGTCCTTACTGGCATGAACACCACAACGAAAAATCACTCGTTCGGTCACCGCAGGCAATTGGGCCGCGTCGTTGACCGCGTGTCTTTGCTGCTCTGCATTTGTTGGATTTCCGGTCGGGATTGGCCGGTATGCCTGATACAGCCCGTTGGCTGACAAGGGCTTGACAGAGCAGCCCGTTCGCGACAGGTGTGACTGCCGCGGACGATCCTCAGTCATCATGACTCGCTCGGCAACCGCACACTGCGTCCGACAGCGACAGAATAGAAAAGACAGAACCGAACCATATGAACGACTCTGCAGACAACACATCCGGAGATTCCGGAAACCCGGAAAAGAAACCCGCCGCCGGACAATGGGGCGACCTGGCAGCTTCGCTTGGCCTGACCCCGGAACCAAAAAACGCGCCGCCTAAGGAAAGCGCGCCCGAAAAGGCGTTGCCCAAAGCGTCCTCGCCTCCGCGGGCTGAAAAAGCCAAAACAGAGCCAAAGCCGGTTGAATCGAAATCTGGCGGCGCATCGGGGTCGGCATTTGGATCGGGTCTGGTGACTCCGGCCAAGTCGTCGGAAACCGCTGCAAGCGCTGAATCAACATCTTCCAGCTCGACTCGCCCATCATCCGGCGAAGAAAAAGCCGCCGAAGAAAAAGCCGCCGATTCGCGTGGTCGTCGACCTCGCGGTCGAGGACGCGGAAGAGGCAGAGGACGGAGTGCAGATGCTGCTCCAGCCGAATCCGCTCCAGCAGCTTCGGCAGCGTCCGCATTTGATGCGGGTCTCGATTCGAATCCGCCAAAGAGTGATCCTGTGGCTTCGCGGTCACCAGCGGCGTCGTCAGAAAAACCAGCGGCTGCTAAGAGCAAGGAATTGCCACCGAAGGCATTCGGCTCATTTAGCCAACCGGCATTTGGCCCGCCCAGGGAATCAAAGCCAGCGGCTGCGAAGCCGGAGCCAGCCAAACCGGCGGCTCGAGCGCCGCGTGAATCGGCGGCTCCGACAGAGCGCAAGCCAGAAACCTCCCGTCCGCCCGCAGCCAGTTCCGGTTTCGGAGCGGGTCTTGTCGGCGATGCACCTGGCACTGGCCAGTCGGATGGCGAGGCAAGTTCGTCGGACGAAAGTAGTGATCGCGATACCGGCGATTCCGGTCGCGAACGTGGACGCGGTCGAGGGCGGGGCAGAGGTCGCGGCGGCCGTGGAAGAGGCAGAGGACGGGACGAAAATCGCGGGCGCGATGAACGATCCTCCAATGATCGCGGTGCTGACAGCGCAGAATCGACTTCGACGCCGGCTTCCAAGCCTGCGGATGATGACCTGTTCGCAGGATTCAGTGGCAGCAAGCCAGCGACTCCATCGAGATCAGGTTCGTCGGACAAGTCCGATTCGCCAAGACCGCGAAGCCAACCAGCCGCAGAAGGTGCTTCGAGCGAATCCGCCGAAGCACAAGAGTCCAGCCGCCGTGGCGGTCGCGACAATGAAGGTCGCGACGGCGAAGAACAAGGCGGTCGTCGGCCAAGACGTGGCCGGGGCGATCGTGGGGAACGCGGAGAGCGTTCCGACCGCGGACGTCGTGGTGGCCGATCCGGTGGACGCGGTTCGCGAGATTCGGAAACTGCACGAACATCGGATGAAGACACAAGTTCGCAAAGCGCTGAACGTGGATCTGGGCGCAGCGAGTCGTCGGATCGCAGTTCATCACGTGATCAATCGCGAGGCAAGTCCGAAGGACCGAGACGGCGCAAGCCTTGGTCGCGTCACGGTCAAGCCGAGCATTCAGCCAACCCGCCGGAAGAACAACAGGCGTCTGGCTTCGACGAACCACCAGCCGTAGAAGCTTCTGCACATCAGGACGCTCCTCCACCACGCGATTCCGCCCGACCGCCTCGTGAATCCGCAGACGCGGGCGACGGAGGACGTGGTCGAGATTCGTCGCGCAGCCGCGATGAATCAGACGGCGAAAAAGGAGAGCGGCGGCCACGACGGGGACGCTCACGCGGCAGAGGCAGAGGACGTGGAAGAGACCGCAACTCCGGTGGCGACCGCGAACGCTCGCAAGGTCGCGATCAGCAGTCAGGTTCACGACAACCATCCGGCGACTCGTCCCGAAAAAGCGATACATCCCGCAAGCGGGAAGAAGCGCCGAAGAAGATTGGATTCGTGCCCGCTGCCAGCTCGCAAACGCAGGAAACTCCCGCTCCGTCGACTCCTCCTGCCACAGCGACGAGCAAGCCGGCTTCGGAGCCTCAAGCCAAACCCAAGAAGGCTTCCTTCTGGTCTGCGGCGTTTGGATTCTTCACCGACAAGAAAGCACCGGCTGCTGATGATCAGTCGACTGCGACAACGTCGGCGAAGTCAGGATTCAGTCAACCAGCTTTCGACGCACCGGCAGAAACGGCTCGAACCGAATCGAATGTCGAAAAGTCATCTGATGGCGCGGCATTCGGCGAAGACACTCCTTCCTCGGAGAATCTGAACGAAGACGGCACGAAACGACGTCGACGACGACGCGGCGGTAGAGGCCGTGGCCGTGGACGCGGACGTGGCGACTCAACGGACTCGACCGCATCGACACCAGCAAGCGTCCGCTCCGACGCGGATAGCGATTCGAAAGACGAACTCTTCGACACACCCGATGTGTTCGACAGCGACGATTCGTTAGAAGATGTCACCTACGGTGACGCGGCGAGCGCCCAAAGTAATCGCCGACCTAGTAGCGTTCCCGCATGGGCGGATACCGTCGGCGTCCTGGTCGACGCGAACATCAGCCGCCGGGGTTCTGGCGGCGGTGGAGACGGTCGACGTCGTGGTCGAGGCGGACGTGGAAGAAGTGGCGGCGGTGGTGGAAGAAGCGGCGGCGGTGGTGGCCGACGTCCTCGCCAGAATCGGTCCGAAGGCAATGACAGATAGATGATGCATTCTGGCAAGGATGAGATGCGAAAAATGCCTTCGGTATCGCCGTTGGCAAGTCGCTTGTTGGCGCTTTGTACTGCTCTACTAATCCTTGCTTCGTCAGGTTGCGGAACGTCCACTACAACCGCGAGCGTGAAATCGCCTTCCGCGCCAGCGAAACCCAAAGAGCCCAATCCGGCAATCGCCGTGCTCTACTACAACGATGGTACGCCGTTTTGTGATGCATTTCGTGAAGGCGTTGAAACGGCAGCCAAAGACCGCGAACAGACCATCAAGTGGTACGACGCATCCGACGGAGAGGAGCAGTCGACGGCGTTTGATCTGGCCATCGAAGAGAATCATGTCGCTTATTGCATCTGCCCAATAGCCGTCGACAAACTCGCCGATCGCACCACGCGACTCAGGGATGATGGCAAGCCAATTGTGATTGCGGAGCGGCCGTTGACGACCGAGCCGTTATCGGAGATCGACAAACAAATTGCCTACGTCGCCGCGGATCATTTTCATCACGGCGGGCAAATCAAGCGACTCGCGCTGAAGCAGCTGGGCGATGAGGGCACGATCTTCGTTGTCGCCAATGACAGTTTCGTTGCCCAGGAACGCCAGATGGGGATCGAATATTCTCTCCGTGATTCGACGACGGTCGAACTGGTGAAATCAAAAGAGTTCTGGGATGCCGACGAGCCCACGGAAGAAGCGGAAGAGGAATCCGATTCCGATTCCGATTCCGAAGCCGATGACGATGACGATGAAGAGGACGAGCACGAAGAAGAAGAAGAAGAAGAAGAAGAAGAAGCGACAGAGTCTGAGCCCAAACCGCCGTACTCGATCGCAGAATCGGTGACGAAGTATCTCAAAGACAACGATCCGGAAACCGTCTGCATCGTCGCTTTAACGATCGACGACTTCGCCGAAGTCCTCAAGGGCAAGAAAGCTGCCGGCGAAGACTATGCCGACGTACCGGTCTACTCGTTCGGCGTCGATCCCCAAACGGTGAAATCGCTCCAGTCGCAGGAACTTGCCGCAACGGTTCTCGACGATCCCTACACCATGGGACTGGAGTCAGTCCGTGCGCTCGCCAGCGGACTCGAGGGAGAACCAGTCAAGGGACTTCGCGCGCCCAATGAACACATCGTTACCAGCGACAACCTCGAAGACTCCCGCTCCGAACATCTTCTCCGCATCAACGTCCGCGTCGCAGAGGCTGCTGAAATGGACCAGGACGTGGCTACGGTAGTGGACGTAGACGATGCGGTAGTGGACGTAGACGATGCGGTAGTGGACGTAGACGATACTGCGGTAGTGGACGTAGACGATACTGCGGTAGTGGACGTAGACGATACTGCGGTAGTGGACGAGGCTACGAGTCCCTGAATCGGGACAAACGCAGGCCCAGCTTCATCTCTCTACGGCCAACTATTCAGACGAACTCTTCAGACTCAACCGCTTCGCATTCAGCGGGTGCGCAACATTCCATTACGCTCATCAGCCACACAGCATCAGCCGCAGTTCTTGTAACTGATTGGGGCTTCGAACCGTGGCTAACGCCAAAACGGCTAATTGCTGGCGCGAATGCAATACAGGTTCTCAACGCCTCGAAGCAGTAGCGACTCACCAACCACAGCCGGCGTGGACCAGAAAAGATCGTCGATCGTGTTGGTGCCAAGCACTTCAAATTCCGAGCCAGCCTTGATGACGTGCGTATTTCCCGTTTCATCGAGAATGAACACGCGCTCCTCATCCGCCCAGAGAGAAGCCGCGACCGACTTCATGTTCGTGACGCGATTTCGTGAGACTCTTTCGCCATTGCTGACATCGTAACAGTTCAGCACACCACCTCGTCCCGGAATATAAAGCATGCCTTTGGCGATGACCGGCGACGCCATGCCCGGGCCCGACTTGGTCCGCGACCACGCAATCTTTTCGTTCTTGAAATCGTCGTCCAACTCGACGTCTCCACTCGTGCCGGCATCCACCGCCAGCAGAGGCCCTGCGCTCATGGGTCCGCTGGTACCAAAATAGACACGCTTCGCATCGACGGTCGGCGACGCACTGAACCCCGATTGCATCCCCGACAGCTGCCAGAGAACTTCGCCGTTTTCAGGTTTGTATGAAATCACCGTGTCGGGACCGCACGTGATCAACTCTGTTTGCGAATCGTTTTTCCAGATCAATGGAGTGCTCCAGCTATTGCCGGAATCACGGTCATTTCGCCAGACTTCTTTCCCATCTTTCGTGTTGAATGCGGCAATAAACGACTTTTCATCATTGTCATGCTGCACAAACAGGAGGCCATCGTTAATCGCCAGCGAACTGCCCGTCCCAAAGCCACTATTAATCTTGAACGTGCCGAGTTCGAGATTCCACAGCTCTTCGCCGTCGAGATCCCAGGCGGTAAGTTTGCCTGTCGTCGCGAAGTAGGTAAAAACGCTTTTGCCATCCGTCACGGGAGATTCGGTAGCGTAGGTGTTGGATGGGTGAACGACCGGCGGCACACTCTTGCCAACATTCTTGCTCCAGACCGGTTCGCCATCGGCGAGGCGAAAGCAAGACACGACGTAGCTGTACTCGACTGGCTTTGCGTTTCGGTATGTCCCCATGGCCGCTACGCCAGCCATCATTCCTTTCGGCTTGTCCGTTGTTTCGGATTCGGCCGATGTCAGGTAGATGCGGTCGCCGGCGACCACCGGCGATGACCAACCGCTGCCTTTCATTGGAATTTTCCATGCAACGTTCTCGTCGGCAGACCACTTGAGCGGATGCTGGATCGAGTCGAGTTTGCCTCCGCCGCCGCCCCGAAATTGCTCCCACTCTTCAGCGACCGATAATGTTGCGGTAAGCAGCAGGCAAAGAACAGAAATCGTCCGGAGAAAATTGCGCATTTGATGGCTCCATGGCGTTGGCGAGTTGGTTCAACATCCCATGATTACCCGGAATTTCAATAAGGGGAGTGCCATACCCACCATAAAGAGGCGCAAACACGTATCAGAACGCCGACGCAAACCCACGTGGTTCGCGCCGGCGACACTCAAGAGGTTGTTCCTGTGTAACGCAATGCTAACGACGACTTCTCCGGCGCCGCACGAGTGAGATCAGCCATGCTGCCGCGAATATCGTCAGCAGTTGCGAAGAAGGTTCGGGAGTCGATGGGACCGAAGTCGGGCCGTTCAACGACTTGAACTTTTGCGGCTTTGGTGATTGAGCCACTTGTTGCTTCGGAGCATTGGGACCGAGTCCAGCCAGCGAAGATTCACGCATCAACTCCAGCTGCTTTCTCAGTTGGGCTTGCCGGGCATCGTCACGCTTCATTCTTCCGCGATTCCGCCGGTCGATCTTCCAGCGCCGATACTCGCCATCATTTTCGAGCACGATAAACGAAGTGTACTCGGTCGCGACGGAGAACGTCTCGCCCAGCGCAACAATCTCATCCTTGACACGATCGCGAACGCCGCGTCGATCGGCATTTTTGAGAAGCTGCTCGATCCGGCGACTGGCCCACATCCGCTCGACTTCGGGATTGTCCCTGTTCTGGTTTTCGAGCTCGACCGACTGTTTCAGTGGCTTGCCACGTACGTCCGCCGTCAGATCGATGTTGAACTTGTCGCCATTGCGGTACCGTCCGAAAACGCGAATGGGCGAGCCGTGATAAAGGTTCGGCAGTTTGGCGGGAACCACGTCGTAAACGTCGGTGCCGGAGAAATCCAATGCGACTTCGCTGGCAACCGGACGCGTCAACTTTCGTCGGAACGCGTTCGCCTTTTGCTGAAAGTCGTCACCGCGTGAAATGAAAGCGGCGAGGCCACCGGCGTCTTCGGCAAGCTGACTGAGCAGCGGCCTGTTGACTTCGTTGCCAACACCGATCGTAAACACCGTCGCGTTGGCAGGCTTTTCGTTGATCAGTCGCAAGAGTTCACTACGACTGCCTTGCTCCGTCATGCCATCGGAAAGAATGACGACGTTCAGCCGCCGGTCGGGATCGCCATACTTGTACGCGGTTCGAATCGCGTGCCGAAGTTCCGTACCGCCTCGCGCTTTCTGTGAGGCGAGAAAATCAGACGCACTTGTTATCTGCGGCTTTTCGGCAGCGACCAATTCGCCGAACAGGGTTTGAGGCTGCACATTGAACGTCATGAGTTCGAACCGGTCGGCTTCGCCAAGCTCTTCAATGAAGGCGCCTAGCGACTGACGCGACAACATCAGTTTTCCGTCGTTTCCCATACTCCCGGAAATGTCGAGAATGAAGACATAGTCCATCGGTTCGTCAAGCTGCTCCAGCTCCTCACCCGCGGTCACCGTCAACATAAAATAGCCGTCTTCGCCGGGCGGATTGGAAGAGACGAGGTCGACGCCAGTCTGCGGGCGTTCAGTCTGGTAAGTCAGCACGACGTCGCGTGAGAGATCGCCCGATCCGGTTTCGAGGCTGGCTTCGTAAAGTTTTGGCGTACGCTTCGCGATCACAAAGTCGTCCTTGTGGCTGGGACTGGACATCGATTGAATGGGGACTTCGCTAAGCACACGCATCGTCAACGCGAAGCGGCCGCTGGTGCGTTGGTCGATATCACGCCGTGAATCCGTGGCAAGCGGATACACGTAAGTCGCCTGATCGTGGTCGAAATCCAGCTGCTGGTAGTATTGCAGCCTGATTCGCTGTTGGCCGCCGGCGGGGATTGGGAAGATTCGCATTTCAAACGTCTTGAAATCGACTTGCTCGAGCAAACCCGGATCGATGTTTCGTCGCTTGTAGCTTTCGTAGATCTCGCGGGCTCGTTCTTTCTCGACGACTTCGCCGATCATCTCCTTGCCGTTGATCCACATGCTGAAATTGGCGACGGACGCGCCGTGCGGCACCGGGAACATGTAAAGTGCTTCGACGATCCGGTTTTCCGTGTTAAGAAAGATCTGGTCGATCGTTGTGACCGCGATTCCATTGTTGATGGTGACATCGACGGATTGCTCCTCGATTTCAAGCAGTCCACCCATGCCTCCATCGGCGACGAGCAACCCCGCCGCGTAAGTCGATACTCCGGTGATAAGAACTAGCGAGACTGACAGTAAGAACTGTCGAAAGATTGTTCGCAACATGAGGCCCCTCATTGCAAAAGTGATGGTTGCCGTTGGCTTAAGTTTTGAATACGAAGTTGCCCGCAATTGGTTCGAATGTTTTCGTGCAAGAAATTGTCACACGCTATTGGTGGCAAATGCAAAGATGAAGTCGTTCGTCGGGGAACTCGATGATCGTTTGACAAGCTGGCCTGAAATCCGATAGGCACCGAGCATGGAAATTGGCAGTAGTGCGAAGATAAAACGTAACCGTTCACGGATATTGACGTTTCCTCAGGTTCGAGAGGGTCACAAGTTGCAGCGTAGAAATCGTAACAGGGGCCTTCGAGCTCGCGGATTTTCATGACACGGGATCGAAATTCGATGCTACGGGATGGTGAGAAACACTCCACGCTCTGTGGCTCAAATGGAGAACCGCACAGCATCAGTGAGCGGCGCCCGATAGCACGCACTTATGTAATGCCCAACCGGACGCTAACGCGTGGCGGCTGATGGGAACACGACGATTTTTAACGCCCAT
>CALHZT010000423.1 GCA_938040995.1 uncultured Pirellulaceae bacterium
GAACGATCGTGGAGCAGTGACCGATCGCGTTCAGGATGCAATTCCTGCCAATCCATTCGGCTCAGCAGCAAGTCAGCCCTTCAACGGTCAAATTCAGCCACCAACGGAACCTCTTGGCGCGCCAGCTTTCGCACCGGCGAGCCGCACGACGAGCCCGACGACATTGAACGGCGAACATCCTGATTCTGCAGGCAAATTCCCAGCCGGCAACAATCCATTGCGTTCGGCCGCGAATAACTCTCCAGCGACTTACGAAGACTCGACTTACGCTTCGTCGAATCGACCTGCGGCACCGATGACTGCTCAACTCACTGAAGCACCACTCATCCGCGGTCAATACACCCAGAACACAATCAACAACGGACTTAATGCGTGGAACGGTTACGTTCCCAATCCGGCAACAGGACCAGTCAACGCACCACCGGTGACTTACGGAGCACCTTCCGCGGTGCCGCAGGGATACGGCATGCCATCCGGTGGGTACACCGCGACACCCTATGCCGCAGCCCCGTACGCAGCGCCGGCTCAATCGCCCGTCCAACAGCCCGGCGGAGTAAGAACGCTCATCGACCGTTGGGGACGCGTGTTCCCGCGGATCTCCGGACCGTTCGAACCTCAGCGCACACCCGTCGCACCATTGGCGGGACCGAACCCGTCACTCATCGGCAACGCAGAGTTCACGGACATCGTCGTCAATGTTGAGGAAACACAAACTGGCCGCTTCCAGGTCGGTGCCGCAGTGAACTCGGATGCGGGAGTCACCGGTCAAATTGTCATCGACGAGAAAAATTTTGATTGGCGAAACGTTCCCGAGAGTTTTGACGATTTTGCCAATGGAAGTGCATTCCGCGGCGGCGGTCAGGGTTTTCGCATCGAAGCGATGCCGGGAAGCATTGTGCAGCGGTACATGCTTCAGTTTACAAACCCGTACGTGTTCAACCGCCCCATCAGCATGAGTCTGAGCGCGTTCCTTTTCGATCGACAGTTCTTCGATTGGGATGAACAGCGACTGGGCGGTCGATTGAATTACGGATACCGCGTCACTCCAGATCTTTCACTGAGTGCCGGTCTTCGAGGCGAAAGAGTCACGATTTCTGATCCACGTTTGACCCAGTCGGTTCTCGATGACACTGGCACTGTGGTAGATACCGTCGCCATTCCACAATTGCAGGACGTTGTCGGATCGCACAATCTGTTTAGCGGTCGCCTGCAGCTGATTCAGGACACGCGGGATATCGCCTTTGCACCAACGCAAGGTGCCTACTTCTCTGCCAGCATCGAACAGGTATTCGGATCGTTCAGTTATACGCGTGGAGAGTTCGATCTACGTCGGTACTTCCTGCTGTCCGAACGACCAGACGGCTCGGGCCGCCATGTACTCGGCTTTTCCAATCAGCTGAGCATTTCCGGTTCGGACACGCCGATCTTTGAGAACTTCTTCGCCGGTGGTTACCAGACGCTACGCGGTTTTGACTTCCGGGGAGCGTCGCCGCAAATCAACGGCGTGACTACCGGTGGCCGCTTCAGCTTCCTTGGTTCTGTTGAGTATCTCTTCCCGATCACGGCGGACGATATGGTCAAGGGCGTCGCGTTTGTTGATTATGGAACCGTCGAAGAGAACGTTGAAATTAACGGCGACAATTACCGGGTCGCACCTGGCCTCGGTTTGCGAATCGCGATTCCGGCGTTGGGCCCTGCCCCGCTGGCATTGGATTTCGCCGTTCCTGTCGCGCGAGCCGATACGGATGATATCCGCCAGTTCAGCTTCTACATGGGACTCAGCCGCTAAGGCCTGTTTCATTTTGAGGTGGCTGGATTTCGTAAAACTCACCACAACCGCAAGATGCGAGTAGTGGACGAGGTTACGAGTCCCTTTCGTTACCCACATGGTTCAAGCCTTCCTGGCCTTGTCTAATACAACGACAAGCCGGTTAAGTGCATTCAGCGGCAACGGTTTATCCTGCTGATGGGTTGTTGTAAGTTCGATGTTGAGAGCTATTTGGGCTCACTGCAGATTTATCGCAGCCGCTTGCCTGACCTCGGGCGCTTGCCCCAAGCAACCCTCCTCCGACGCAGCGGTGTCATGCGAAGAATGAGCAGGGCATACCACGCGTCGCGTGAGGAGGGTCGGAGCCTAAGCGACGGGGAGGAGCGGCCATACGCGTCGATGTATTCGAATTGCGCTGCAACAGTTCGTGTCCGTTCTGGATCAGTTTAAAATCCGCTGCAAGGCCAACTTTACAACACCCCACCCTGCCGCCAAGTTCCTTTCAACAGAGAGAATCCCGATGGCTCGAATCAAAGGCATCGAACCCGCCCGTGCCGGATTGTTCACGCGATTAATCTACGCAATCGCGAAACGAAAAACGGGCAAAGTCACCGGTGACGCGCGGTTGATTGAACCCGTCAAGGTACTCGCACGGCAACCGCGACTGCTCATGGCCATGGGTTCGATGGATGGTGCACTCAAGAAATCAGCAACAATTGATCCGAGATATACCAACCTCGCCATGACGCACACGGCGGGCCTGATCGGCTGCCCATTCTGAATGGACATCATGGCGGCCGTGGGCCACCGCGAAGGACTGTCCAAAGAAGAGCTGGAGTCCATCAACGAATTTGAGACGAGCCAATTATTCGACGACAAGGACCGAGCCGTCCTGCGATATACGGCTGAGATGACGAAGACGCCCGTTGACGTTCCTGACGAGTTGTTTGCAGAACTTCAGTCGCATTTCAGCGACGAACAAATCATCAAGCTGACCGCGGAGATTGCGTGGGAGAACTTTCGGGCTCGAATGAACCACGCGCTCGTCTACGAATCGGCCGGCTTCATGGGTGGCGAAAGCTGCAAGGTGCCTGTCAAACCCACGGCCACGCATTAAAATTCGTGAGATAGCCGCCGGTGGGTACCGCATCTGAGATGTGCGATCCAATTATTGCGATTCCAATTGTGAACCCACCGGCGGCTGGCACCGTACCGCTGACAATCCATGGGCTCAGTCGGACGCGAAGCAAGAATGAACTGCGCCAGTTATTCTTACGGCACCTGCAGTCGCGAAAAATCCCGGTCTGACCACTTTACTGGAACCGTATCGAGGATCTTCTTCGCGTTTTGCGAAGGAAGTCGCTTTTCCAGGTGCTTGAGCGCGATCGTCTCCGTCAGTGAGAGTTTTACCGATCCGAGCTCCTTCGGCCGCTCCGACTTGTCGCCGCACGCCAGCACCGCGATCCGGTCAACCGCCAATTTCAGTCGATCCGTCCAGAGATCTTCACCAAGCTGATCAGCGACTTGGGCAACAACCGTCAACGCCGCGAGATTAAACAAGCTGTAATGCACCGGCTTTGTGCGTTCCAGTTCAAATCGCTGGCTGCCGTCTTCCGTGATCTGCGATGGCATTCGCTCCGTCTTCACCTGATTAAAAATCGACCGGGCGAAATCATCGTGGCCAACAAAAAGAGCAATGCGACTGGCCTGAGCCGCGTACCAGCTGCCGTGATTGTTCTTCGCCTCGCGTTCCTGATTGGCGAGCGGGCTGGTCTCCAGCCACGTGACATACTCCGTGAACCACTCGCGAAGGCGATCAAGGTCTTCCTTCTCGATGGCATTGGAGGCTTCAAGCAATGCGACCGAATCGAGTAACCAGATAAAGCCGCGGGTATCAATAATTCCAAAGCACCGACCATCCGAACGCCCGGGAATCCCCTGCGCAAACTTCAGGCTGGGGTTCATCTTCGTGGCTGGATCCAGGAACCAGGTTTGCAAAAGTTTGACGGCGTGGCGCCCTGCTGCCTTGTCATCCGTCAGGTAACTCGAAAGAGCCAACGGGACAATGTGATCGACGAGCTCGCCAACAGCCTGCCTGTCGCCTTTGTTGACCAGCGGCCGGTTTACAACTCCATCTTTGCGGATGTAAGGAAGGCCATCTTTTTTGTCAGGATCCGGCCACCAATAGCGGCTGTAGCTGAGATAGTCGTGCTTGTCTTTGCTGGGAGGCAGTTCCTTCTTGTCCATGACAGAAAACGGACCGCTACGCCTCGCGTTCCTGGTAGCTTGACGAAGCCGCTTCAAATTGGCTGAAAATTCCGCATCGTTGCCGGAAGCGATCAACGCTCGCATCGACGCAAGGTGAGCGCCATCCCAGACAACCGTTGCCGGCTGGCTGGTTGATTTCGACTGGGCAAACAACAAGCCATTCGGAAAAAGAAAACCGACGATCAGCAAACAGATGAATTGCTGACCTGCCAGAATACGTGAAGACAGCACGTTAGAGATGCGTGAACTGCATTCGAGGTCAGTCGCCATAGGAAACCACGGGATCGGGCAGTTCTCGTCCAATTTCTGCAACACGATAGCCGAATCCAGGGCCCGAGATGGTGCTCAAGTCGACTTGACCATTTCGCCGTTGATAAATTCCCGGGTGCACTTTGGCTTCGATATCAGACGCGGCCGGATAAAACTGCATAGCATTCGTCTCGACACCCATCATCGTAGGAATGTTCGCAGCAAGTTGTACGTGCGGCAGCTGAGCCAACATGGGGTTGGTCAGATCCTGCACCATTAAATGCATGCCGTGGGCTCGAGCCCAGCACATCGAAAGGATGGCACCGGTCTGCGTCTTGCACGTTTTCAGAGCAACACCATTCCAACCGAGCGAATGACCAAGCTGAACATGCTCCCAGTCGTGAGCACTCTCGTCCATCAACAGCGGCTTCATGGCAGCCAGCCGTCGCACGTCGATCATGTGTTCACTCAACTCGTAAGGGAACGGCTGCTCGACATAGAGAATGCGGTCGTAAACCTCCGTATGATCGTTTGCCAGTCGATTGAGAATGTCGATCACGTACTGCGGGTCCATGACCGTGCAGTTAAAATCGGCGGTCAACGAAGTCACATCGAGCGCGAGCGAAATTTCGCCGACAGAAACCAGTCGCTGGTAATCCCACTCCGCATCCGTCCCGCGAAGCTTTACCTTCAGGCACTTGAGCCCGTCGCGAGTGATCCAGTCGCGAAGCAGAACCGGATGGCCATCATCGACTGGATTGTAATCATCGCCTTCATCAATCGGATCGAGACCGCCCACCAGGTGCCATGCGGGTAACCGCGTCCTCGCCGGTGTCAGGTACTCAGCTGGAAAGACTCCCTGAAAGCTTGAGTCACTGCCAACCGCAGGTGTCAGATAATGCCCAAGGTCGCGATTCAGAAAATCCGAACCCAGTGTCTCGTAAACGGGCAAGTTCACGGCTACGCCGTAAGCATCGTAAATCGCCTGATCGAAAACGGAACAGCAAACAAGGGCGGCAAGGTAAGGCACCTTCAGCACATCCGGCTGGTCCTTGTTGAACGCGGCAAGGACACTTCCCAGCCGGTCTTTCTGAAAATCGTGTCCAATCTCAAGCGGGTGGCCTTTGACAGAAAAGTCGGCCCATTCCTTTGCGAGGATGCGACAAAATTCCTCAAGCCGATTGTAACGCTCGGTGTATCCAGCCGTCGAAGGCCACGCCCACTGAACGCTGATTGGTGTTTCGCCCCAGCCTTCGTAACGATCACCAGTCGCGGACTCGACCGCGACACAAGCGCGAGCGCAAGTCACCGACGTCAACGTCTCGCTGCCGAACTTCAGCGGTACCCGCGTCTCGATCGGCAACAGGTAAAGTCGTACACCACAAATTGAGATTCCGGCGTCGGACGTAGTTTTTTTCAAAGGAAATTTAGACACCGCATCTCCGCCTCAAATAGTTAAAGCCGAAAGGGCCGCACGCCAAACACGTAGTTTGACCATAGCTTTTTGCAGATTGTTGTCGCGGCAAAATCGTAGCTTGGCCTCCGAGCAGCCTGCAAGCCCGTGGACTCTTCATGGCATGGGATCGGAATCGATCGGAATCCAATGCTACGGGATTGTGAAAAACGCTCTACCGTTTGAAGCCCGCGCTCGACCGTCCGCTGCCGATGACACGCTAAAACTCGGGGTACGAGTCCTGCGCCTGATTGAATTGCTCGATTTCGGCGTGGCCTGAATGAGCCGGCGTGAGGAAACGCGTGTACTGCTTTTGCCAGAGTAGACGCACGTCACCGACAGGGCCATTTCGCTGCTTGGCAATAATAATGTCGGCCTCACCAGCGACTCGTTCCGCCTCATCACCGGTCAGGTAGTATTCTTCACGGTGAACGAACATCACGACGTCGGCATCCTGCTCGATCGC
>CALHZT010000424.1 GCA_938040995.1 uncultured Pirellulaceae bacterium
GCGCCGTGCCGCTCACGGTTACCAGGCAGTTTTCCATTTGATCAGCCTGGTCCAGCGACTTGTTTGGTTGGGCGGCGAAGAAGAAAGGTGAAATCGAGTGAATCAGGCAACTTATTGCAACAGCATGCTCCGGACTATCAATCGACTGGCGACTGATGAGTGTGGTTCCCTGTTGTCCGTCGAGATGATTCTCCTTGCCACGATTGTAATTTTTGGCTCGATCGCCGGATTGGCCAGCCTCCGGGACTCGGTCGTCCAGGAGTTTGGTGATGCGGCGGCAGGGATGGCTTCGCTCGACCACGGATACTCTTTCGACGAAGTGAGCCAGACTGACCAATACGACAAGATGCACTTCCAGTTCACGGTGGGCGGATCGAACTATGTGGACAACACCAACTTCTGCGAACCAGCGAATGTCGACCCGGTGAATCAACCACCGATGTGCATGAGCATTACGAACACCAACATCGTGGACGAAGACCAGCGTGTTCCGGATCCGAGTTAGATTAAGGACGAGAATCGTATGACGGCCATCATCCAATCAAACGACTTGTCAGCGCGGTTGCCGGTACGTTTGTGGCGAGACGAACGAGCGTCGGTTGCTCCCATCTCCATCATTCTCACGACGACCATTCTGGCTCTGGGGGCCATCGTTGGTCTCACGACCTTGCGGGATCACATTACGCAGCAGTACGGAGACGTCGCCGTCGCGCTACGCAGTCTGCGTCAAACGTATCGTTACGAAGTCGGCGTCGATGTGAATTGTGATGGTGATATCAACGACCCCGAGGACTGCGTGATGACCGGGGGATTCACCGATGTGGTCGACTTGCAGGATGACCCGGGTACGGCACCGGCTTGTCTCAATTTGACGATTGCACCGACTAACGAAAGCTAATTCGTTCCGTACTACCCTACGGAATGCACCTGTTCGGGGGGTGGATTCTACACGCGACCCGCACAATCCCGCGTTGCGTGACCGCTCTACACAGCCAACCTTGCACATGCCGAACAAAACTCAGGTCCGGGATTGTAGCGACAGGATGCGCCGCATGGACCATCCTCAAGGTCAACGAGGTTCGAAATGGAATTCTCTTCGATTGTTCAGTTCGCATTCGTAGCTGCTTTCACGATCGCTGCCATGGTGACAGACCTTCGGTCGCGTCGCATTCCCAATTGGCTAACGGTATCTGCCTTTGTTGTCGGTGTTGTTTTCCACACGGTCGTAACCGGATGGCACGGTACTCTGTTCGCGCTCGGCGGATTTGCAGTCGGATTCGGTGTGCTCTTCGTGCTCTGGTCGATCGGCGGCGGCGGTGGTGGTGATGTCAAGTTGATGGGAGCCCTTGGTGCGTGGTTGGGTGCCAAGCTGACAGTCGCCGTCTTTTTGCTGAGTGCGTTTATGGCGTTCTTCTGCCTGCTTGCGGTTATGGGCTGGGGATTACTGAATCGGCAACCCGCGACAGCCGGCGCAGGAACCAACGGTGGTTCCGAACCGCTTTTCCGGAAGACGATTCCCTACGCGATTCCGGCTGGACTTTCTGCATGGATGGTTCTCGTTGGCAAGATGTTGATCGCTACGACTTGAGCCGCGACGGTCCGGTTCGATCCGGTCTGCCAGGCCAGCACACAAAACCAGTGCACAGATATGAACTCACGAAGCAAGCTGAGTTTTCAAACTTCGAAACAACGGTGAACCAAAATGGAACGAATCAGCTCCGGGACCATACTCCTTCTGTTTCTTGCAATCCTTTTTGGACTTTTGGGAGTATTCTCCGTTCGTCGCGCCATGCGTCCGCAGCCACAGGAAGCTCGTGTCCCCCGTCAGACGACCGTTCCGATGGCTGGTCGTGATCTCGAGGCCGGTCGTGAAGTCACCCTCGGCGATGTCGCGTTGGTACGTATGACTCGGGAGCAAATGAAGAAGCGCGGCATCGACAGCATGTTCATGGGAGATCCGCAGCAGATTATTGGCCGCACGCTCAAGAATGACGTCAAGCGTCAGTCGACATTTGATACCGAAGATTTCTATCCAGATGGAAGCGGGCCTGGCATTGCACGAAAACTGAACGCGGGCGAGCGAGCCATGACCGTCATCATTCATGACGAGAATGCAATCATGGGATTTGCGGGCGCTGGCCAGCTTGTGGATGTTCTTTTTCGAGTCGGTGGAGGGTACGGCGGAACGGACCGACCCGACCGAACCTGGCACCCGTCTCATCGGCAATGGAATGGTCGAATGGGATATCATGGCGACTATGCCGCAAACTTCGCGCAGCACCATGGTGGCTATGGAAATGGATACGGTGGCGGCTATCAGGGCGTATCAAAAGCCGTCACGCTGATGCAGGGCGTGCGAATTCTTGCGCTCGACGACAACGTCGTTCAATCAGACGATCGCACCCGCCCGCAGAACCGAAAAGCGAATTCCTACGGCGAGGACCAGCAAAGGTTTCGCGTGACCCTCGCGGTGAAGCCGGAGCAGGCGGAGGTTCTTCGAGTCGTCGAAGGTCACGGTGAACTTTCCATGACGCTTCGCAATCCTGAAGACACGGGCACCCTCGAATCGATCGACGGACGCACACTGGATGAGATTTTGGGAATCCGGGAGATCGACCGGGGACCACGCGAAATGCAGGTCTATCGCGGTCAGCATGTTCGTCACCTGTACTTTGACCGCAGTGGACCACTGACAAGACGCTCTTCGCGTAACGGCCGCTACTCCCAGTCGGATTCGACGCTGGAATCCGATGAAACCGCCGGCCAGCGAACACTTGAGCAGGACCTGAGTACACCAATTCACGACTCAACGGAGCAGGCGTCGAGCGTTGGTGACGTTTTGAGACTTCACTAGAACGCGCTCCGCAAAAGAAACAAAATACGCTCTAGCACCAGTTTTACAGCAGCGACCCCGGATGCTAATTCAAAACCTGAATTGAGAAGTTTGTAATACCGCCTTTGGCCCAATACTGCTCCAACGGTTTCAGGCGAACCGGCTGCGTAAGCTGCC
>CALHZT010000425.1 GCA_938040995.1 uncultured Pirellulaceae bacterium
CGAGTTTGAGACCATGATCATCGTGAGCCTCTCCGGTAATTGGTGAGAATACAATAAACCGGTTATCGGCTGAGGTTCACACTTTTTTTCACAATGCTTGCTGACAGCAGTGCTGTCCCAAAGTGTGCAACTTCAAAACTCACGCGTCGGGTTGGGATGTCAGTCCGCAGGGCATGCCGTCATGCCTGAGCGATTCTCTGCCGGGTCACAACGATCGGCATGTACAGCATGCCCTACGCACGGCGCGGCGACCGGATGAACCACGCGGCACAAAACCCAATCACGGTAAGCACCGCAAACACCGCCAGTGGAATTTGAAAACTGCCGGTCTGGTCCACGGCGAATCCCATGACGAGCGGCCCGAGACTGCTTCCCGCGACCATAGCCATCATCGAACCACCGCGAATCTTTCCCAGGTGCGCCCGTCCAAAGAAGCGTGGCCAGATCGTTCGGCTGACTGCACCCAACAGTCCCTGAGCCAACCCGTAGATGCAATAGGCACCAAAGAACGCGACTCCGCTTCCGAACAGGAGCACAGACAGGCCGCAAAGCATTCCAAAGATTGCGATGCGTAACAGTCGTGTGAGTGAATACTTATCAGCCAGAAAGCCACCGACAAAATTCATCAGGCCAACGGAAACGAAAAAACACGTATTGGCAGCGTCGGTTGGAATCGAACCCCATCGCGAGCTGACAACGTCTGCGCCCAACATTGTCTGTCCTAGCGACTGGACATCAAAAATCAGCGACGTACCGACCATACTCCAGACAATGTTCAGCCCGATGAGAATCCAGTAGCTCATTTGCCGCATCGCCTGCGGAAGCGTCAAACCTTCGATCACTGGAGATTCCTGCATATCGCCGTCAGGAATATCACTGATGACTCCATCCGGCAGCTGTCCGATATCTTCCGGGCGATTTTTGTAGATCACGAGCAACGGCAGAAGAATCATGACCACGAGAAAGCCGAGTCCCTGGTAAGTCGTTCGCCATCCATGTCGCTCGATCGCTGAGCGAAGCAGCAAAGGGGAAGCGGCCATGAAGAGTGTCACGAATGTACTTGTGATCCCGGCGACTCGTCCCAAACGCCGGTCGAACCACATGGCCAACGTGTTTTGCGAGCAAAGCGTCAGGATTCCCTGGCCGAACAGTCGCAGGATCAGAAACGCCACGAACAGCGAGACGATGCCCGACGCGGTACTGATGAAACAGCATGCACCGCAGAAGGCAGGTGCCACAAACAGGATTGTGCGACGAAGTCCGAACCGGTCTATCGCCGCGCCGGCCAACGGTAAAAGCAATGAAGCGAGGATCGTTCCGAGTGCATAGGCCCCGGCCAACTCGCTGGCGCTTAACTGCAAATCTGCGCGAAGTGACTGATTGAATGCGGCGACTCCCACCGATTGTCCGGGCACGGTGCACATGGCGATCACCATGCCGATCGGTGCCATGACCCAGCCGTAGAAGAATCTCGTGGTGTTCGGTTTTGAGACGCCTGGTTTTTCAAGCGTGGCCGTCGAGTTGGTCAAGGTGGGCTCAGTCGATTGGGAGGGCATTCAGCGAGGAAAGCATCCTACCTTGGATGAGCAGCGACCGCTAACGCAAACCACTAATTCGTGTTCGGTCGCAATTAGACTTCATTGCTGATTCCATGGCACTCGGCCCGAACGGACATGAGAATTACAAGCTCGACGCGCGAGCGAGTGGGTCCCTGTCAGGGCTCAAACCGGCCCCCGCCGTGACTCAAAACTCGAAAATGCACACGACCGAAACTCGAAGTGCAAAAGTCTACTCGCTTGCGCATTTTGATGTTGCGCTGTTTCAACCACGAAGTGGTGGTACATCCCCTGCCGGTGGCCTTGGCCACCTGAAGGACTTCAAAAATCACTCAAAGCCCCGAAGGCGGCGATACAGTTGGTGAATCTGTTTCGCCGCCTTCGGGGCTCTACGTCAGAACTTTCTAAACCGGTGGCCAAGGCCACCGGCAGAGGTTTTGAAGACCCTTCGGGCCAAAAAACGCAACATCGAAACTCGCGAGTCGAGCTTGTATGGACTTCAGCTTGAAGGCAATCGGTAGATCCTAAACCCCAATATCTTCATTCCACAGTTGTGGGAAGTCGCGGATAAACTGCTCCATCAGTTTGATGCACCGTGGATCATTCGCTATCGAGATCTCAACTCCCCGTGAACGGACATAATCTTCCGGGCCCTGAAACGTCTTGTTCTCACCAATGACAATTTTGGGAATCTTGTAGAGCAGGGCAGTACCGCTGCACATATCGCACGGCGAAAGCGTCGAATAAAGAATGCTCTTCGCGTAGTCCGAAGCGGTAAGCCGGCCTGCGTTCTCCAGGCAGTCCATCTCCGCGTGCAGGATCGCACTTCCTTTTTGGACTCGCCGATTGTGACCGCGACCGACAATCTCGTTGTCGATCACCAGCACCGATCCGATTGGGATGCCGCCCTCTTTGAGTCCCAATTCGGCTTGTTCGATCGCTGCATTCAGGAAAGGATCCATAATCGTGATTTTCGCTAGTTGGCCTCGATAATCGCTTTCTGCGAAGGAAGTTCGAGTGTAACAAAATGTTACGGTTGCGAATTAGGGGCGGTAGGAGGTCGATTTCCGCAATATTTCTTGCACTTGGGAACTTGCCAGCCGTCTGTTGCGTCGAATAGTTAGTTACCAGCCAAAATGTCCCAGTTTGGCACCATCAGAGTTTGAAATTAGTCGATCTGGAGTCCGCATTGTGGAGAATTTCTTGCCAACTCGTACGCACCGTCGATCGTTTCTGTTTACGTCCGGCATCGCATTGTTTGCTGGTTGCTTTCGCGGATCGAATTCTGTTTGGGCTGGGGAAGAGGCCGGGGAAGAATCCAAAACTGTTGATAACGATCCGAAACCCGGATCGCACACTTTGTATCTCATCAAGTTTGTTGAAGGAAAGCCGGTTCCGTGGGAATCTATTCAGGAAAAAAAGTTGCCCCAGATGATCTACGTAGGGTCAAGTTTTCGCTTTGCCGCGGTTTCGAATCCCAACGCGTTCTCATATGCGGTGTGGGCAACCAAAGAACAGGCGGAAGTCTGGGCTGGCATTGATGGTGTTGAGTTGATTCGCAAGAAAGAAGCAAAAGATGTTGTTTCCAGTGGGACGGCCGGAGATGGTGACTTGTACGTCGAGTTGCTGATCAATGGCAAGTCGATGGAGCAGCAAGCCGCGAAGGGAAGCTACAAGCTGGCCGCAAAGATCGTTGAAGAGTGGCAGAAATTGGCCGCCGGCAAAGCGAGCGTATCACTGGTCAAGCCGACGAAGCCGAGTCCGAATTCGGCGATGGAACAATTGATTCGCGGGGGGCAGCTGAAGATCAGTAGCCCAAACGGCGAGATTCCAGCGACGCTCATCAATGCCATCAAGGATCACCCGCAGGTATTCCGGATGCAATGGACAAAACCATTCACCACCATGCATTGCCCTGGTTGCGGCATGGGGTAACCTGATGGCTGGTTGTCCTTGCCGGAGATCTGATGTCCAGAGAAGAAACGCCCACCGTGCGCGACGAGTCCTCAATGGAGGTCAGCCTCCATGTCGGTTTGTCGCTGATGCAGGAAGAGGCGTTTTTTCATGCGACTCAGCCGTTATTCGAAGAGAATCTTGTCGAAGTCGTCGAGTGGTCGTTCGACATGGGTTGGGGACAGCATCTGCCCGAATGGTTAACTGGTCGTCTTCTTGAGTACTCGAAACGCAATCTTTTGCTTGGGCATGGCGTCAGCTATTCGCCGTTGGATGCCAGTTGTACGCCGCGGCAGGAAGTGTGGCTTCATCACTTGCGCGAAGAGCTTTGCAAGTACCGGTATCGGCATCTGTCGGAACACTTTGGTTTCATGGGTGGCGGGAACTTCCATATTGGCGCTCCGCTTCCGGTACCGTTGACTGACGAAGCGGTTGCGATTGGGCAAAAGCGGCTGACGGATTTGAAGGCAGCCAGTGGGTTGGGCATTGGGCTCGAGAATCTTGGGTTCGCGTTCAGTCCCCAGGACGTTGCGAATCAGGGTGAGTTTCTGCGGCGAATGTTGGAACCAGTCGACGGGTTCCTGCTTCTGGACTTGCACAATCTCTACTGTCAATTGTGCAACTTTGACGTGACGCCCCAAGAGTTGTTGGAAACTTATCCGCTTGAACGCGTCAGGGAGATTCATGTCTCTGGAGGTTCATGGAGCGAAGGACAGAGTGGAGCTGCCATTCGGCGAGATACGCATGACGAGTCCGTGCCGGATGAGGTTTTTCGACTGGTGTCATTGGCGATTCCACGTTGCCCCAACCTGGAGTTTGTTATTTTTGAACGGCTGGGCAATACCATTCAACCGGATGACTACGATCAGCTACGCCTGGATTTTCACCGGCTGCGCGAATGTGTAAGGCAGGCAACTTGAGCGAAGAATCGAACCAGCTTGCCGAGTTTCAGGCCGTGATGCTCGAGCATTTGTCGAAGCACAAAACGTTTGCCGCGCTGCAGGAAGCGATGCGCGCCGATCCAAAGCTTGATGCGTATCGCGAATACGTCGAGTCGTTCGAGCCAGACATGCTGATGATCGCGGCTGAGCTGACAAAGAAGTGGGGCGTGCGGAAGTAACGTCGCCCAATCTGCTACTTGTCTTTGTGCGGAAACACGAACCGGCCTGGCAAGAGCTTATCGAGCGTTGTCTCGGCGACGTCATCCGGTTTGGCTGGATCGACGAGCAGTACGAGAAGGTCCGGGGCGAATTCGGTCAGAACCTGGCGGCAAGCGCCACACGGTGACGCTGCACCGTCGGTGGCCACTGCCACCGCCTGAAACTTTTGATAGCCGGCCGACACGGCAGCGAAGATGGCCGATCGTTCGCCGCAGGTTGTCAGACCAAACGACGCGTTCTCAACATTGACGCCGTCAAAGAATGTTCCATCTTCAGTCAACAATGACGCGCCTACCGGAAATTTCGAGTAGGTCGCGTACGCGTTTTTGCGAATCTCGCAGGCTCGACGCACCAGTTCTTTCTTTTGAGATTCGCTGACGGTCATTACAGCAAGTCCTTCACGGCATCTCGCTCTTCGCTCAGCTCTTTTGCCGTTGCGTCCATTCGTTCACGACTGAAGTCGTCGATCGGAAGATCCTGAACGATCTTGTACTCGCCGCCCGAGCAAGTGACGGGGTACGAATAGATGAGGCCTTCCGGAATGCCGTAGCTGCCATCACTTGGAATCGCCATGCTCGTCCAGTCGCCATCGGGCGTGCCAAGGACCCAGTCTCGCATATGATCGATGGCTGCATTTGCTGCGGAAGCCGCCGAAGAAAGTCCGCGAGCTTTGATGATCGCAGCGCCTCGCATTTGTACCGTCGGAATGAACGTGTCCTTGTACCATTCCTGTTCGACAAGCTCTTTCGCGGCTTTTCCATCAACACCTGTATTGCTGATATCCGGGTACTGAGTCTTCGAATGGTTGCCCCAGATCGTCATCTTTGTGATATCTGTCGGCTGCGAACCGGTTTTGTCAGCAAGCTGACTGATAGCACGATTGTGATCCAGTCGAGTCATCGCCGTGATGTTTCCCGGCTTGATGTTGGGGGCATGGGCCGTTGTGATCAACGCGTTTGTGTTGGCTGGATTCCCAACGACAAGGATGCGGCAATCTTTTTTTGCGTTGTCGTTGATGGCTTTTCCAGTAGGTCCGAAAATTTTTCCGTTGGCGCCGAGAAGATCTTTTCGGTCCATTCCTTCTCTGCGAGGCATGGCACCCACAAGCAAGCCGAAATCGGCGTCGCCAAACGCAATGTTCGCATCGTCTGTTGCGACGATACCTCGGAGGAGGGGGTAGGCGCAGTCGTTCAATTCCATGACGACGCCGCCGAGTGCATCCATGGCGGGTGGAATTTCAAGAAGCTGGAGAATCACTGGCTGGTCAGGGCCAAGCATGTTTCCAGCCGCAATTCGGAATAGCAGGCTATAGCTGATATTGCCTGCAGCACCTGTAACTGCGACTCGCACCGGGCTCTTCATTTTGACTTCCTGTTTCTTGGTAAATGTTCCGGGATTGATGATCCATATTCTAAGCGAATATCTATCAGGCTGGTTCCCCGTGCAAGTAGGTGATTTACCTTACCCACCCAACCGAATTAGTGAACCGGATTGTCCGTGAATACGTATCTTCTCATTGACGTTGTGGAGCGAGTGCTTGCACGTATCTTCTGATTGTCCTTGGAGTTGACACGAAATTTGAGCTGAGTTAATTTTTCGCCAGCGATGGTCAATGAGCGTCGCACGATGACAGGCGGCTACTAAATACTGCCGCGTGCGAGCACGCGGCATTCATCATAACTTTTGGGTGGTTCATGAATCGCTTTGTCCTTCCGGATGACGATCAGTCCTCTTCTCTTCACCCCACCGACAGCCCGCAGGCTTGTAGTATTGCAAGCACAATCCTCGATTTGAAGGATGAAGTGGGTGAGCACGACTCGGTTCCCAGCGTCGCGCACTGCCTCTTTGGGCCAGGTGGTTACGAGCCGGGCTATGCGTACCCGCTCATCGTCTGGATCCACAGTCCGGATGATAACGAACAGCAACTCAATCAGGTCATGCCGCATATTAGTCTGCAAAACTTCGTAGGCGTTTCGCCGCGTGGCACAGTGCTGCAGGATTCCTATCCGAACGGCGTTTCGACGTACAGCTGGCAAGACTCGCCGGAGCAGATTTTTACGGCACTCGACCGTGTGAAAGATTGTATCGATCTGGCGTGTCTTCGCTTCAATATTGATCGCAGTCGCGTTTTCCTCGGTGGTTACGATGTCGGCGGTACGATGGCATTACGGCTGGCTTGGGCCGATCCGGGCTCGTTCGCCGGCGTGGCCAGTTTTGGCGGTCCCTTTCCTCGCAACCACATGCCACTTCGCAATTTTGATGCGTCACGAAGCTTGCCGTTGCTGCTGGCATATGGAAAATCCGGCATCGACTATAGCGATGATGACTTGCAATCCGACTTGCGACTGCTTCATTCGGCTGGATTCCAGCGGCACACGATCAATCAGTATCCTTGTGCTGATGAGTTGGTCACGCAGATGTTGAAGGACTTCAATTCATGGGTGATGAAGATCGTGAATGGCTACGACATGTGCGAAACGGCTGATGCTGCGATGCCCAACTTCTTGACGAAGTACGACAGTCGAAATTAGCTTTTCAGGTTGCTCCATCGAGACCAACGCTTTGCCGCCCTGAAGGGAGATCGCGACCAAAAAGTTTACCTCCTCTTGGTTTACCTCTCCATTTCGGTCTCGGCTGCGATGAAGGGATGTTGAGCATTTTAGCTCGACCGATGTTTATCTTGGTACCTGAATTCCAGGGGCGTCGTAAAGTTGGCCTTGCAGCGGATTTTGCGTTGCCCAGAACGGCCCGAACTGTTGCAGATACATCGCCGCGTTTGGTCGCTCCTCCCCGTCGCTAAGGCTCCGACCCTCCTCACGCGACACGTGGTATGCCCTGCTCATTCTTCGCATGACACCACTGCGTCGGAGGAGGGTTGCTTGGGGCGCGCGGCTGAGGTCACGCCAGAGCCTGCGCCCGATGGTGAGTAGACGCGGCAACGGGTCAAACGCGTCGACTCTCAACGCTGTCAGCACTCGCGTTGCTTGCAAAGTCTTTCCGAATTTGACACTGCAAACGGCTTTCGGGTACAACCCCTCGACTTTTCAACTATGGCCATCCTTTTGTTCGCAGGATGTGAACGAGCGGGGACCGATGCGGCATCTGACTCTTTCTTTACTTGAATTTCGCAGACGATGGTACGCCATGCCAACCAGGATGCGCGCTGTCGCCAGCCTGATGTTCGCTGCGGCGTTCCTTCTGTGCGTGCTTGTCTGGGCTCAATCAGTTCGGCAGTCGCGAGAGTGGTTGTTGGCTGGTCAGTCGTTTTCTGCGAGAGAGTTGGCGCATATCGAAGGCGCGTTCGCGACGGCTGGGCTCAGCCGTTATGAAGTGCAGCAGGGGCGCATCCTGATTCCGCGATCGAAGCGAACGGAATACGTGGCCGCGATGATGGATGGGCAGGCATTGCCGGCTCGTTTGCGAACGCAACTTCCTGCAAGTACCGCCGGGAATTTCCTTGAGAACTCGTCGCAGCGGCAGGCGCGCATGCGGCAGGAGCTCGAGCAAAAGCTGGAGATGAGTGTACTCTCCATGCAGGGCATCGAAGACGCAACCGTACACATTGACGAAGCCACGACGGGAACTGGTTTTCAACGGAAGAATCAGGTGACGGCCATGGTGGCGGTGATGCCGTCATCGCATGGCCTTAGTCCCCGGCTGGTTCGCAGCATTCGTGAACTCGTGGCGGGTGCAAAAGTCGAACTTCGACCATCGAGTGTGACGGTAACGGACCTTGCATCTGGCAAGGCGTGGTCCGGAAGCCCCGAACAGGATGCGTTGCTGGCGAGGATGGACGAATACAATTTGCGCAAGCAGCAGTACGAGCAGGAATGGAATGAAAAACTCCGAGGGCTCTTGCGGTTCATTCCCGGCGTGCAGGTGACGACGAATGTCGATCTTGCGAGAACACCGCCCGAACCGGATCCAAGGGCCGCGAATCAGTACATTTGGCCGAGGTCGCTGTCTGCGTCAGCCGTGAATGTTTCCGTCAGTGTGCCCGGCGATTACTATCGTCACGTGGCACGTCAGCGAAAACAGGCAGGGCAGGTTGTCGGCACTCTGGATGAACTCGAAGTCGAAACTCGGGAGACCATTGAACAGTTGGTTTCCCAATTGATACCGCAGGGGAAGGGCGGCACTCTGTCCAGTCGCGTGACGGTGATGACTTTGGCAGATCTCAGTATGCATGCCGCCATGAACTCATCGAATGCGGGACAGAACTACTTGTCCGACTCTTCCGGCCAGGCGATCGCCGTAGGCAGTCGCAAGAACTGGTCCGGCACGTTCAGTCGTTCATCAGGACAGCCAGGCGGCGATGCGGCGAATGCAGGGACAGGCAAGTTTTATGTGTTGGTTCTTGCGGCGGTCGGATTCGGTCTGTTGGCGATCTTCGGTTTTGGCAAAGATCTTCGGCGGTTGGTCGCTGATGCCAAATCATCCGGCTGGAGCGACGAAACGTCTGCGATGCCAGCGTCAGAGTTGGCAGTGCGGCAGGCCGATGATTCGTTACCCATCGGGGAGCCGGAGGATTCGGAGCCCACGGTCGAGTCGCAACGGGTTGAGAATCCGATTGTTGATGACGAAGAGCATTCCTCGACCGTCTTGCACGAAGAAATTACACACATCGTTCGCGCGAATCCCACAGCCGCTGCGTCGTTGCTGCAGCAGTGGCTTGATAAAGCTGCGTAACCGTACAACCAGGCGATTAGACCAGGTGAAAAGATGATTGGAACGACTGCGGGACAATTATCGCTCAGACAAATGGCCATCTTTATCGATGGCCTCGACTGCGATACCGCTGACCAGTTGCTCGAGTCGATGGGTGGCGAGTACGAGCTGCAATTACGGGACGCAATCGTTCAGCTTGATGCCGTTTCTGCGGATGAGCGCGAGTTGGCCTCGCAGTCTTTGTTCGATTGTTTCGCATCGTCGGGATTGCTGCCCGGCGCCGACGGTGGCTCAGGTGGTCTCGCCAATGACGGCGAGAATTGTCTGGAAGAAAACTGCTCTGATGATCTCGAAGCGGAATTGTGCTCTGCCGAAGTCGAGCAGGAAGATTCGCTCATCGATTTGCCGCCGGATCTTTGCGACTTTCCCATTTTGTCCAAGCCCGGCACCAACAAGCAGGGCGAGTCGCTTTTGGCACTCTCACCGCTCGATGAATCATTGAGTGTCGCGCTGGAAGATGCTTCGGTGGATTCACTAGTGAAGGTTCTTCGCGACGAGCATCCACAGTTGCTGGCGGTTGTGATGACGACTTTGCCGCCCGCGCGAGCCGCCAGTTTTCTCAGTCGGTTTCGCGCTTCAACCCAGACGGAAATACTTCGCCGAGTCGCCGAGATTGAGCAGGCGGATGCGGCGATTCTGGAAGAGATGAAGAAGGAGCTTATCGAGCAACTGATCGTCGAGCCAGAACCGACTGGCAAAGCTGGATTGCACCTCGTGCATTCGATCATTTCGGCGACGCCCGCGAAGGAGCGATCGGAACTGTTGACTCAGTTGGCCGATTCCGATCACGAACTGGCGACTTCGCTGTCGCCTCGCGATGACGACGATTTTGGAACCAGCTGCCGGGTGTCCGGGGTTGGTTCGCTGAAGAAATCCAATAGTCCGCCAGCGAGCGTGCTGTTTGACCGTTTTGTCGACCTCGATCGTTACGCGCTAATCGAAGTATTCACTCAACTACCAACCGACGTTGCCGCGTTGGCGTTGGCTGGAGCCAGTCAGCCATGCCTGGCTGATGTGCTGGGGCGTTTGCCGGGAGATCTCGCCCAGGAACTTCGTGCGGGAATTCAGGGCATTGGTCCGTTGCGGTTAAGTGACATTCAAAAAGCTCAGACAGCAGCTGTGGAAACAAGTCGCCGGGTTCTTGATCAGTCGCGAATTCGTCGCGGCGAACAACCACTCAAACTTTCAGCTTAACGTTGGCCCGTCATGTCAAAAGACCATCCGGAAAAACCGTTGCCCTCGCCGCGAGAGCCTGATGCAAATCCGTCGGATTCGCCAGCCGATACGGCGAAACTTGCGCGGCGAATCGAGCATCTTGCGGAAGAGATCGAAACGACGCCGATTCCGGCTCGACTGGATTCGAAAATGTTGGCTCAGTTGGACGAGCTGCGAACCCTGCTGAGAGAGCAGCGAAAAGAGCTTCGTCAGCAAGTCACGGATGCTGACGAAATGCTCAAGCAATGCCACGACGAGCTTGCACGTACCGATCGCCGTGACCGGACTCAGCTTCCGCAGCGAGGGAAGCCCGGTCAGCAAAGAGACGACAACGACCGGCGAAAACGAGCCGCATAAGTTTGGCGAGTCGATTTTGTCGGCCGTTTCTTTCGCCGCAAGATGCAGCGATAGCACGATGTTTTCGGATGATCTTGATCCACGGACGCCATTTCGCGACAGTTCCGCCGTCTTCTTCGGTTCGAATTGAACCTCCCGCTCAAATAGCAGGTTGCCATGGAAGTTGCCAACTCAGTCATCCCTTGCGCCGAACAGCACTGCGCAGATGCTGCACCAACCGCCGAACGGTTTGAGTTCGAATCACTTGAGCCGGTTATTGAGGACGTCGACGTACCTGTTCGGATCGAGTTTGCAAACAGTGTCATGGATCGGGAACGGTCTTTGGGGCTGGAAGAAGGCGAGCTGATTGAACTCGACGACACGGATGAATCGGAAGGCGATTCAAAAAATGGCATTTTGTCACCCGAAGAAGCGGCGGCTCAGGAAGTCATCATTCTTGCCGGCGACCGTCCCATTGGAACAGGGATCATCGTGGTCATTGACGACCAGCTAAGCGTAAAAGTTACCCATTTGAATTCTTGATATGTTGCATCGGCAATTAAACAAAAGAAACTCGCCACGATTTCTGCCGTGGTTGGCTGCGCCGTTGGTTTGTTTGTTGGTAACTGTCGCGACATCCCAGGAGCTTCAGCTTCCAGCAATAGAATCTTCGCCGGCGAGCGCTACCGCCAATGGCAATCGTGGATTTCCGCTTCCCTTTGGCTTTGCCCCGAAAACGGGTGTCGAGTCGGGTGTCGAATTGGGTGTCGAATTGGATGGCTCGTCGGCTGACGAATCAGTAGCCTCGCAATCTTTGGCTGTTCAAGACGTTTCCGCCACGTTGCCAACGAACCCAACAGAGCCAACAAACTCCAACTTCGCACCCGTCGTTACGGTGTCAACGATTCAGGATGCCGCCGCGTTTCCAATTGAACAGGCAACCAGAACACTCATCGCACCAGTGACGCATGAACAGTCGATTGAGACCTCGGGTGAAGCGGCAACCTCGGCAATCTCGCAAACAGTTCAGTCGCAAAGTATCGACTCGCATCGAACGCCCATTGTTTCACGTCAGGACAGGCGAGCATCATTCACATCGAATGGTTCACGAACTTCCAGATCAATGGTCACAACATTCGGCGGGCTGTGCATCGTACTCGGACTTTTGATGGGCATTGTCTGGCTAATCAAACGTAATGGTGCGTTGCAACCTGGCCCGCAGCACGCGCCGCTCGTAGAAGTCATGGGGAGCTATCGAATCGGCCCCAGGAACGAAGTCTCCGTTGTCCGGTTTGGAAGCAAGTTGCTCGCCGTTTCGGTCTCGGCGAACGGAACGGAAACGCTCGCCGAACTGGACGATCCACAGGAAGTCTCGCACTTAATCGAGTTGTGTGGTTCGACCAACCCAGCCACCGTCCCATGGCGACTGCGCCAAGCCATCGACAATTTGGCCGCGGATTCCCATTCGCCGCGCTCGACGTTCAACAGTTAGTAAAGCATGACTGCAATTCAGATGTTCCACCGTCGAAAAAATCGCCTCGCGCTAATTGCAAATTTGTCAGTCCTCGTTGCGTGCGCGTGGTGCGAAATTTCGAACGCGCAGATCGTGGATCCGGCGGCACGAAACCGCTCCGCAGATGCGCAGTCGACATTGCCGCCGGTCGTGCCTCCGCATTACGTTGCGCCTCAACGAGTCAATCGCTCAACACAGATTGTCGATCCCTCGAATTATCGTCCAAACACCATAAGTCGCCGGCAAAGCCCGCCAGTGACGCTGCCTCCAGGGCGTCCTGCTCGTGGAGTCGTGCAACCACAAAGCACGTCCGTGCAACGACCACCCGTCCAAACCTTGCCGCCGGCTCATCAGCCGAATGTTAGACCCCGCAACGAATACGTGAATCGTCCTGACGTTTTGAATGCACAACCAGTTGCACCTGCGGCAGTCGAGAATGAAGCGCCTTCGAGCGTCAAGAATTCAGTTCAGCAATTTTCAGACGGGTTAAGTTACTCAACTTTTCTGACACCGGCGTCCTACTTCACCGAAGATTTTGGTCCCCGAATCAATCCGGCGAACGACCTGACTCCAATTGCAGATTTCTCCAGCCTGCAGCTTCCAGAAATACTGATACCCAAAGTCGAGGCTCCACCCACGGCACCTGATGTAATTCCCGAGGCCCCGGCGACGGTGGAAGTTGATGAAACGGTTTACGAACTCTCGCCTCCGGTCGAACCGTCGGTCGAATCTGACGTGGAACCGGCAACGGCTGCTATCGAAACAGAGCGAGTCCAGTCATCGTTGACGATGCCCATTGCGACTGATGTCGAGCCGCAGAAAATGACGCTTGAACCTTCGCCAGCGATTGAGCCGACGTCGATCTATGGTGAAACGGAACCAGTGTCGCAGGAAGTCATCGTTGCTGCCTCGAACGAAGCGGACGTGCCGGTCAATGATTCGGCTTTGACACTGCCCGTCTTACCGCCGCAAGATCCGAATCCACCTGCTGCAATTCCACCTCCCGTAATTCCATCTGCTGTAAATCCACCTGCCGCAGCCCCCACGCGGCCGCTGGCAATACTCCCAGCCACGCTGCCACCGACGCCACTGGAAGGGACTCAACCGGAAGCGACTCAACCAGAAGGGACTCAACCGGCGACGGCCGAGCCACCGGTTGCCGCGCTCGTCATCGAGGAAACGCTCAGTGCTTCGAACAACGAATATCAAGAAGAGTCACTCAGCGATTCGGCAACCAGTCCTGCACTGATTCCGTCGCTCTCCGAATGGACCGAGCCGGAACAGATTCAATCAACCGTCAAGACGATGGCGTTTCTTGCGATCGTCAGTCTGGCTCCTGCCGTGCTGCTGATGACGACGAGCTTTGTTCGTATCTCGGTGGTGCTTAGCTTGCTGCGTCAGGCGTTGGGAACGCAAATGCTCCCTTCCAACCAGATGGTGACATCGCTTTCGATGTTCCTCAGCTTGCTGGTGATGCTCCCGACGTGGAAGCAGGTCTATGACGACTCGATCATGCCCTATTCTGATCCAGATATTCAGATGTCGGCGGAGGAAGCATGGTCGGCTGGAGTCGCGCCCGTACGAAAGTTTATGGCAGATCAGATTGATCGAGCCGGCAACGCCGAAGACGTCATGCTGTTCTACCAGTACCTGCCCGACACGAACGGAACGCCCCAGGTGCCGCAGTACTACGAGGACGTTCCGCTCCACGTGTTGCTGCCAGCGTTTATGGTCAGCGAGCTCAAGACGGCATTTCTGATCGGATTTCAGATTTTCATTCCGTTCCTGATCCTCGACCTGGTCGTTTCGAGCCTGACGGTTTCGACTGGCATGATGATGTTGCCGCCGGCAACAATCTCGCTGCCACTCAAACTGATTCTGTTTGTGCTCGTGGATGGTTGGCACCTGGTCGCCGGAATGTTGTTGCAGAGCTTTATGACTGGGTGACGACGCGACGAAAGTTTGACGAAGTTTGTGTCGCGGTAACGGAAGGAAATGAAATGGGTGCTGATTCAGTCATCGATCTTGGACGTGAAGCCATGATGCTCACGCTGACTCTCGCCGGGCCGATCCTGATCGTTGCCCTGCTCATCGGCACCGCTGTTGGTTTCTTTCAGGCTGTCACGCAGATTCAGGATTCGACGATCTCGCTCGTTCCAAAAATTCTGGCCGTCTTTATCGCCCTGGCGATTAGCTTGCCGTGGATGATGGAACGCATGCTCGAGTTTTCGCAACGGATGTTTGGGACCATGCCAACGTTCTTGACGGGCGGTTAAGTCGCTTATGGTGTTGGCTCACTCGACGGAAGCGCCAAAGACCGACTGTGCCCGATCTTTTCTTTTCCTTCGCATTCGACATGGATACTGATGAACACCGCGAGTGAACTAGTCGCCGGAACGGGATTCGTTGGCTTGCTCGTTTTTGCCCGGTTGCTTGGCATCACGATCCTGTTGCCCGCCATCGCAGGGCGGCAGATCAGCTTGCTCGTTCGAGCCGCCATTTGTGTTTGCCTGACTTTGATCGTGGCACCTTCGTGCTGCGACATCATTCCTCCAGACGTATCTGATCCTTTTCAAAGTGGCGATATGGCTACGATGCTCGCCATGGTCGGGTGCGAGTTTGTGACCGGGCTGATCCTTTCGCTCGGCATTCAGATCCTGTTACTCGGTGTTCAAGTCGCCGGGCAACTCGTCAGCCAGATGAGCGGGATGTCTCTGGGATCCGTTTACGATCCAGGCTCGGGGCGGGTTGGCAATCCGGTGATCCGATTTCTCGATTTGATCGCCATGGCCATCTTTCTGCTGATCGGCGGTCATCGCATGGTGATCTCAGCGCTGCTCGATACTTTTGGATCGTGGCCCCCGGGAACCGCGTCATTGAATGCGGGAGCAATGGATGTTGTTACCGGACTGCTTGAGCGAAGTTTTCTGCTTGGGATTCAGGCAGCCATGCCGGTGCTCGCGACGTTGCTGGTTTCGAACCTGATGGCAGGTATCCTGGGGCGACTCATGCCAAGAATGAATGTGTTACTGCTGAGTACCGCAACGAATTCGATCCTGCTGTTCGCGTCGCTCCTCGTTGGCATCGGGACGGTTGCCTGGACTCTGCAAGGACACCTGTCGCCGCTTGTAGAATCCGTGGTTCGAATTTGCGGAGGCGCGTAGATGGCGGATCGTCCATTCGCACCGACTGCCGCAAGGCGCGAACGAGCCCGCAACGAAGGGCACGCACCTCGCGGGCGCGACCTGACTCCAATCGCTGTCGTGGTGACGGGCTTGCTCGTAATTTTGTTCGGCGGTTCCAACATGGCTCAGCAGCTGATGGGGACGATGCAATCGGGCATGGCGACTGGTGCTGCCGAATCCGGCGTCTCAACAGCGACGACAGGCCCGCTACTTTCTGTGTCTACCGATCAGGTGGTCCGCATTGGTCAGTCGACGATCTTTCGAATCGCCAATGTTGTGCTGCCGATGATAGTGGCGGTGATGTTTGCGGCGGTAGCCTCGCAATGGGGCCAAGTCGGTTTTCGGTGGCTTACAGATCGGGTGCGACCCGATCTCAATCGCGTTGATCCACTGGGAGGTACTGCCCGACTGCTTCAACCTGGTCGCTGGGTGGATGGTGTCCTGATTCTTGTTCGGTTTGCGACTGGAATACTGGTTGTTGGCTGTTCGCTGTGGTTCTCTCGTGATCGTTTGGCCATCTTTGGTGATCCGGTAAGCAGCCTTGGCGAATTGCCATCGGCGGTGGCATGGGTTCTTCTGACGGCGAGTGCGGCATTGGCTGTCATTGCCGTTGCGGAGTATGGCGTGCGTTGCTGGTTGTTCGAAAAACAGCTTTGGATGACAGCGGAAGAGATGCAGAACGAATCCAAAGGGCAGGGCAGCGACTTGCGCGTCGAGTCGTTGACGACGGACGCTCAACAGCGAATGCAGAAGCGGCCGCTGGAAGATTCGGGCGAAGAACAATTTTCCGACTAAGGATCGTTCGATCAATTAGTGTCGAATCACCGTTCATGACGACTCGATTGACGGCCTATGGCCGTCTTCCCCGCGAACGCGGGGACCCATTCGAAGCGAATTAACGCTCAACGTCATTCCCTGCATCAAAAAATCAATCCGATTCGATGGATTGCCGCCAGCGCGGGAAAGACGGAGGAATCTCCGTTCATGACGACTCAATTGACGGCCTAAGGCCGTCTTCCCCGCGAACGCGGGGACCCACTCGAAGCGTATTAACGCTCAACGTCTTTCCCTGCATCAAAAAAGCCAATCCGATTCAATGGATTGCCGCCAGCGCGGGAAAGACGGATGAAGATCCGTTCATGACGACTCAATGGACGGCCTATGGCCGTCTTCCCCGCGAACGCGGGGACCCACTCGAAGCGTATTAACGCTCAATGTCTTTCCCTGAATCAAAAAGCCAATCCGATTCAATGGATTCCCGCCTGCGCGGGAAAGACGGACGAAGATCCGCTCATGACAACTCAGTTGATGGCCTATGGCCGTCTTCCCCGCGAACGCGGGGACCCATTCGAAGCGAATTAACGCTCAACGTCTTTCCCTGCATCAAAAGCCAATCCGATTCACTGGATTCCCGCCTGCGCGGGAAAGACGGAGGAAGATCAGGCAGTAATTTCTCGAACGATCCTAAGCTGCAGCTTCGGCCTCGTAGCCGAATTGATCCATGTACTTCTTGCAGCGTTGAAGCGTTTCATCGCGTAGCGAAGCGGAAAGAGCGTGTTTGTTCTTCTTGTAGTTGCGAGACTTTTGCGCCTTGATCTCGAGCCCCGGGCGGGCATGGGTGTCAAAACCACCAAGCCCCAATTTTTCGTAAACCGATTTCATCGTTCCAACAACATCGCCAACCACATCATCAAAGCGGACTTCGACAAAGTTGCCCGAATTTAGCAATGGTTCGTCACGATAGAATCCCTTGTACAGCCGTTCGAACGAGTCGAAAACGAATTCCCGAAGGTGGCGATTGTGCGGTCTTTGTAGTGAATTGGAATGATCGAGTGCAGCCCACATGTGAATCGTTGAGGGGATGAACTTGAGTGGGTTGCGCGTGATGTGAATAAACTTCGCGCGTGGGTACATGTCAAGAAGTACCTTGATGCGACCCGTGTGCGGTGGCGACTTGAACAGTAACTGTTTGCTATGCCAGTAGTTCAGGTAGCTGATGAATGTACGCAGTCCGGTCTTCCAGTCATTAAGCTTTGACTTCGTTAGCCCTTCAAGATTCAGGTACTCCATATGCATCGGCGTTTCATTGGGAAAAGCGATTCTCCGATACGTCGTCGGAATGCCCATCACCATCAACGCGAATTCATCTTCCATGGGGACTTCCCAGCCCATTCTCATGTTGTCCATCGGACGCCGAGCCGGCAGTAGAGATGCCGTGAGTGGAACCATCCACGATTGCGTCACCATGAATGCCTGGGGAACGAAGCACTGATAAGTCGTCGGGCAGACAAATCGGTTGTCCTGGGTAATCAGGTCCTGCATGAAGGTCGTGCCGCTTCGCCAGTGCCCGATCACGAAAACCGGATCATCAACCATCGGCGTCTGCATGGCTTTCTTGTGATGGAGCGCCTGTTGAACCGAATTCCAGAACGTCGCATAGCCGCAGGCCAACGAGACGGACGTGGCCGTTGGCCAACGGTCGATTCGGTACTGGCGTTCAGCGATGAGCTTTCCCCAGTGCCAGCTGCTCATTCCGTACCAGAACCTTGGGCACCAGAATGGAACCGGATTGAACGGCGCAAGTTCCGGATTTTCGCAGTCAATGCTAGCCATAGGGCAATTTTATGATGAGGATTCGATCCGCGAGCGGATGGCCGCAGGAGGGCTCGTGGTCTACTGTTCTTTCGGGAAAACGGTTCTCATCCTTGAGGATTGCACTATTTGCCAGAACAACTCGAACCTACAACTCTGCCTAAACGACCTTCTTTGTCAACCTTTTCAGGTTAACCGCAGGCTGCGGCATAAGCCAGTTAGACCTTCTAACTTCTTTCAAAATATGGGGTTAGCGCCTCAGAATCGTCAAACGAACGTGAACTGGACGTGCAGTTGGGCTTTCGATTACGATTCTGCCCGCTTTTCACCAGTAAACGACTGGGCTTCGTCGTGAACCGTAGAAGAGCCGCGTGGTCCACAGCCATTATCGTAAGAGCAGCAAAACAAGGAAGCGACGCTGATGTTGGCGAACTCTCGCATCCCTTACTACGTTTTTCCATCGCTGCTGGTCGCCTGCTTGCTGGTGATTCTGGTGCCGCTCCCACCGTTGGTTCTTGATCTGTTTATCACGATCAATATCGCGGTCGCCGTTCTCATTCTTCTTACAACTGTTTTTGTTGACTCGCCAATCGAGTTCAGTGTTTTTCCGACGGTGCTACTTACCGCCACGCTTGGGCGACTGGTACTCAACGTTGCCACGACGCGTTTGATTCTTTCCAACGCGCACGCGGACGGATTGGCTGCTGCTGGTGGGATCGTTCAGGGGTTTGGCGAGTTCGTCGCTGGTGGGGAGATCGCCGTTGGTCTGATCATGTTCGTGATCATTGTCCTGATTCAGTTTCTCGTCGTCACCAAAGGTGCGACTCGAATCAGTGAAGTCGCCGCGAGGTTTGCGCTCGACGGAATGCCGGGCCGACAGATGGCGATCGATGCTGACGTTTCGGCCGGGAACATGACCCCGCAGCAGGCCAGCAAGGAGCGAGAGATGCTCCGCGAAAGCGCCGATTTTTACGGAGCCATGGATGGTGCGAGCAAATTCGTGCGTGGAGACGCCATTGCCGGTCTGGCTATTACCGGAATCAACATTCTTGGTGGCTTGTACCTTGGGCTAAAATCCGGAATGTCATTGTCCGAAGCCGCGAGCATCTACACCAGATTGACGATCGGTGATGGGCTCGTCAGTCAGATTCCGGCCTTTCTCGTGGCTTTGGCGGCTGGTCTGTTGATCACACGTAGCTCGAAGCGGACGCAGCTACCGATCGAGCTCTTACGGCAGTTGTTGCGACGTCCCGAACCACTCATCGTTTCGGCCGTGCTGCTTGGTTTCCTTGTGTTCACGAGGTTGCCAGCCGTGCCGCTGCTATTGGTCGGCGGCGTGATGGCTGGTTTTGCCTTCATGTTGGCTCGTACGCCGGATCTGTTCGACGAAGAACAGGCAGACGCGATCGAACCTCAGAAAACGCAGCGTGAAGATACCGTAGAAGACCTGCTGTCGGTGAATGCGCTGGAGCTCGAAGTCGGGGTCGGTTTGTTGCGACTGGCTGACCCGGCTCGCGGTGGCGACTTGATGGAGCGAATCACGCGCCTGCGCCACCAGATTGCCGTTGAAGTCGGAATCGTCATGCCACGAGTCCGAATTCGGGACAACCTGCAGCTGGAAGAATATGCGTACCGGATGAAAGTCTTCGACAATGTTGTCGCGGACGGGACCGTCTATCCATTGCGGTTACTCGCAACGTTTCGTGGACCCATCGAGCAAAAACCAATGTTGCCTGGCGTGCGAGCCGAGCACCCTGTCAACGGATTGCCGGCGAGCTGGATCGATCCTGGGCAAAAGTCCGAAGCCGATCGACTTGGCTTTCAGTTCTCGTCGGCGGTGGAAGTTGTTGTCGATCACCTCCGTGAAACGGTCGATCGTCATGCGGGAGATCTATTGAATCGCGATGCGACGAGCATGCTCGTGGAGCAAGTAAGGCAACGTTCGCCAGCGGTTGTAGAAGAGCTACTGCCCGACAAGCTGGGGCTGGGAGAACTGCAGCGGATCTTGCACAACCTGCTGGATGAGCGAGTCCCCATCAGAAACCTGCCGGTCATTCTTGAAACACTTTGCGATGTTGTTGGGCATGCGAGGGATCCCGTCGAGCTGACAGAACACGTGCGCGAGCGACTGGCGAGAACGATTTCCAGTTCGCTTGTGACTTCGAAGGGGCAGATGTTTGTGGTAACGCTTAATCCCGATTGGGAGCAGCGACTGATGATGGCCAATCGACTTGAAAGTCGCGGAAGCTATCCTCACCACGCCTATGTACATCTTCCCGTTACGGAAAAACGACAGTTGATCAACGACATCCGTGACTCATCGCGGGCTGTTCCTGAAGATCGGCCGCTCGTGTTACTGGTACGCACCGAGTTGCGGTCCTTTGTTCGATCGCAGATTGCGGTGGAGATGCCGCACATGCACGTCATCAGCTATCGCGAAATTACGTCAGATGTAGAAATTCGTTCGGCAGGCGTCGTCGGAAGTGCAGAGTTGGCGGCTTAGCATTCGTCGATGACAAACCAAAAACAGAATGATGGAAATGACATGGAAGTCAGATCTTATAAAGCGTCATCATTGAAATCGGCACTGCAGCTTGTGCATCAGGATCTTGGTCCCGATGCTGCCGTGCTTGAAACCCGTCGGTTGTGGGGCGGCGCGCTGGGGCGATTATTGGGGCTTGAGCAAGTCGAAGTGACGGCCAGCAACGACGTGAACATTCCAGGCCGATTTGCCGTGACGGCTCGCTCGGGGAACCTCGACGTCGGATTGGAACTCGGCGAATTTGAATCTGACACATCGGCTGAAGTAACGCCGAATTCCGCTCCCGTCCCCGATGAAGAATTGTCGCTCGACGATAAAGTCGCCATGTTGCGAGAAACGGCGCCGGCTGTGGAACGATTCACCACGGCAGACATTCAACTGTGTGCTGATCTTGTCGAAGCCGAAATAGATGCGGACCTCGCACGCGAAATTGTTCAATCAACGGTTGGAACCGGAGCCGACTCCGGATTCCCCGGAGAAGTGAACCTTAGCCATCGTCGCGATCTGATTCGGCAAACGATCGCGAATGGAATACCGATTCAGGGTGAGATAGATCTTCCGGAGAAAACACCACCGAAGGGTGGCCGCGTCGTGGCGCTTGTCGGTCCGACTGGGGTTGGGAAAACAACGACGATTGCGAAACTCGCCGCCAATTTTCGACTGCGTGAACGCCGCAAAGTTGGACTGATCACGGTCGATACGTATCGTATCGCCGCTGTGGAACAATTGAAGACTTACGCGAACATTATCGACTTGCCCATGGAAGTCGTATCAACAGAACGGGAACTTCGTGCCGCGCTAAATCGGCTTTCGCATCTGGACCTGATCCTCATGGATACGGCTGGTCGCAGTCCACAAAGCGAGACGGAATTGCAGGATCTGCGAACGATTCTAAACGAAGCTCAACCGGATGAAGTCCATCTCGTGCTTAGCGTCGCGTCGAGTTCACGGACGCTGATCCGGACTGCCGAACAGTTTGCACCGGTTGGTACGACATCGTTGATACTCACGAAACTTGATGAATCGCCGGGGTTGGGGAACCTGCTCCCTGTCTGGCGAGATGTTCCACTACCGGTTAGCTACGTGACCAATGGACAGAATGTGCCGGATGACATTTTGACCGCCGATGCGAACTGGTTGGCTGAACAGATTGTTCCCGTGGAGGATTCGGCCGATGAGCTGCGGGAGGAGTTTGTAGCGTGACTTCATGGTGCGACGCAGATTCGACGGTACGCTCGGGAGTGCGAGGCTGGGATGTTTTAAATTCAGTGTTGAGTGGCATTTGTGCTCACGCCAGATTTATTGGAGCCGCTCGCCCCACGCAACCCTCCTCCGACGCAGTGGTGGCATGCGAAGAATGAGCAGGGCATACCACGCGTCGCGTGAGGAGGGTCGGAGCCTTAGCGCCTTAGCGACGGGGAGGAGCGGCCAAACGCGCCGATGTATTTGCAACACTTTGCACCGTTCTGGAACAACTCAAAACTATTGGCAAGACTAACTTTAAAACACCCCAGGGCGAGGCTCCGTCCGAGCCGCTGA